>NZ_RZTI01000069.1:0-31461 GCF_003997275.1 Mesorhizobium sp. M6A.T.Ce.TU.002.03.1.1 | reverse complement strand
TCGGTGCGCGGTCAAGGCCGCACTGTGGGCGCGCGGCAGGAAGCCGGGACTGTATTCGATGCGGGACGTGCTCGGACTCGCCTGAGACGATCTGATCCACAAACTGAAGGAGCAAAAATGTCGGGAACTCTCGTGCTCGTGCGCCATGGCCAGAGCGAATGGAACCTGAAGAACCTCTTCACCGGCTGGCGCGACGTTGACCTGACCGAGCTGGGCCACGCCGAGGCCAAGGAGGCGGGCGCCAAGCTGAAGGCGCGCGGCCTGAAATTCGACATCGCCTTCACGTCGTCGCTGATCAGGGCGCAGAAGACCTGCCAGCACATTCTCGACGCGGTCGGCCAGAGCGATCTCGAGACCATCCGCGACCAGGCGCTGAACGAGCGCGACTATGGCGACCTCTCCGGCCTCAACAAGGACGATGCGCGCAAGAAATGGGGCGAGGAGCAGGTGCATGTCTGGCGCCGCTCCTACGACGTGCCGCCGCCCGGCGGCGAAAGCCTGAAGGACACCGGCGCGCGCGTCTGGCCCTATTATCTGCACGACCTGCAGCCGCATGTGCTGCGCGGCGGCACCGTGCTGGTGGCGGCGCACGGCAATTCGCTGCGTGCGCTGATCATGGCGCTGGACGGCAAGTCGGGCGAGGAGATCGTCAAACTGGAGCTCGGCACCGGCGTGCCGGTCATCTACAAGCTCAACGCCGATTCGACCGTGGCATCCAAGGAAGTGCTGGAGAACTGAGCCGGCGAGTGCGTTTCAAAAAAGCGCGTTGACACTCACCGTTTGCCCGCCTAAAGAGCCCGCACCAGCCCAGATGGCGGAATTGGTAGACGCGCACGGTTCAGGTCCGTGTTCCGCAAGGAGTGGAGGTTCGAGTCCTCTTCTGGGCACCAAATCCCTTTGTAAGTTCTTGATTTCCCGGAAACTGCGGTTTCCGGGCCGTCGGCTGCACATGACCTTGCGAATGACCTCACCCAACAAGGTGTCCTAGCACGCCCTACAGTTCGTAAGGCGTGTGCCCGCGGACAACTTGAAAGTTGGCGCGCGACCTCCGGTTGTAAGCATCTTCCCATACGGAATGTCATCGAGTAGCGTGCAGAGGCGGCATGTGACGGCGCTCTCTTTGGCGAATGCATTGTCGCACCTTCAGCAGTTGCCGTCGGCAGATGGGGCTGCTGTCACAACCCGGTGCTTGCCGTGACAGATTGTTCCCGTCCCGGTTCATTTCAGCGCCGAAGCGAGGGGGAAGAAATGCACGACCGATTTCGGCAGTGCCTGCGGAAAATGTCGCTGGCGGCATTGACGATGCTGGCGATCCCGGCCCAAGCGGCTGATCTCGTCATTGCAATGCCGAACTGGCCGTCGGGCCAGGCGACGGCAAACATTCTCAAGGTCAGCCTGAAGGAAAATTTCGGGCTCGATGCCGATGTGCGCGAGATGGGGACGCTTATTGCCTTTGCCGGCCTCGATTCGGGCGAGGTGGATATTCATCCCGAAATGTGGCTGCCCAACCTCGACAATCTGGTGAAGAAGTATGTGGACGATGCCGGCACGGTTGCCATCAGTCCCATCGGTGTGCCGGCATGGCAAGGCATATGCGCAACCCGCGAAACCGCCGACAAATTTGGCATTCGCGACATTTCGGACCTCACCGACCCGCGCAAAACTGCCGCGTTGGACACTGATCGGGACGGACATGGGGAACTGTGGATTGGCGCGGAGGGTTGGTCCTCGACGGCTATCGAGCGTGTCCGCGCCAACAGCTATGGCTATGCCAAGACAATGACATTGCTGGAGACGCCGGAGGATGTCGGAATGGCGGCTGTCGATGCCGCGGTCGCCACGGCTCATCCGATGGTGTTTGCCTGCTATGCACCGCATCACGTGTTTGAGCTGCACGACATTGTCCGGCTTACCGAGCCGCCTTTTGACCCGGCAAAGTGGAAGATCGTGCTGCCTTCCGAGGACCCGCTCTGGGTCTCGAAGTCCAGCGCGCCAGTGTCATGGGATACCGCACATTTCCATATCGCTTACGCCACCTCACTGCGCAAAAAATATCCGAAGGTGGTCGAGTTCCTGGAACGGGTCGCGCTCAAGCCCGAAGACGCCGCGAAGATGAGTTATGCGCTCCAAGTGGAGCGTCAGGATCCTTACGAGTACGCCAAACAATGGGTTGCTGCACAGGGCGCTCGGGTGAACGGGTGGGCAAATCCATGAACGGCAAGCTGATGATCGCGGGACGCGCCATTCTCCAGCGGCGCTCCCTGACGGCAATTGTCGCGGCAGCGTTCGGTCTTGTCGCAGTGGCGGCGCTGGCTGCGGGAACACAGGTTTTCGATCCGAAAACCCGCAAATGGGTGGACTACGACCGCACCAAGGCACGCAAATACTATGCCGCGCACAATGAAGTGCCGGAGGCGTTTCGGCCGCAGATGGTCAAGTTCCGCACCGCGGAAGTGCCCGGCACGATCATCATCGATGGCAACCAGCATTTTCTCTATCTTGTGCAGCCGGGTCAGCGGGCCATGCGCTACGGTATCGGCGTCGGCCGGGAGGGATTTGGATGGGCCGGAATCGTGCGCGTCGGCCGCATGGCGGAATGGCCGACCTGGACACCCCCGGCCGAAATGATCGCTCGTGATCCGAATGCGGTCAAACATGCGGGAGGCATGCCGGGAGGACCGGACAACCCGCTCGGCGCCAGGGCGCTCTATCTGTATGAGCGCGACCAGGACACGATCTACCGGATACACGGCACTCCGGAGCCCTGGACGATCGGGCTCGACGTGTCATCGGGGTGCATCCGGATGAGGAACGACGACATCACCGATCTCGCATCGCGCGTCAAGGTTGGAGCCAAGGTCATCGTTCTCATGCAGGGGGCGGCACTTTACAAGGGTGTGTAAGGCCGGGAAGCGGCATTCGGAGAGGGACCAAGCAATGTCGGCAAAACATGCAGTGAGAACGTCGATCCGGGCAACAACAATTGGATTTTTGGTGGGAACACTGAGCGCTTGTGTCAGCGCCCCGCCGCCGCCTCCCCAGGAACAGATGTCCAGGACCAAGGTCGAGACGGCCCCGGCGGACCTTCAGCTTCTTTGCGCCGACGCGGCCGCCAAGGCGAGCGGCGTCGACAGCACGAAGATACTTCCGGTTTCGTCGAGCAAGATCGATCCCCAAACCTATCAGGTCGAGCTCGATGCCGGCGGCAAGAAGACAAGCTGCCTTGTCGATACCGAAGGCAATGTCAAATCGGTTCAGCCTGCCTGATCCGCTCTGGTCGAGGAATTTTGGGCGATCTGACGATTGCCGCGAAGCTGCCGTCGACTTCGGACGTGAGGTGGTGGCGATCAGCCGTGATGAAAGGCTCAGAAACCTCGAGAAAAAACCGGCCGACCGCAGCTTGCCTCAACCCGGCGGCATCATCGTGATTGGCAGGTTCGGGCATCCGCTGTACCATTCCTATGCCGGTCGTCGACGTGGCGTGTTCCGGCGAGGGAGAAACGTCCATGTTACGATCAATTTCGCTTGCGGTTTTCCTGGCGGTCGTTCCTGCGACAGCCTTTGCAAATTCGTGCCCGACCATCATGGCCGCGATCGACGCGGCGTTGCCGACCGCCACCCTCTCCGAGGCCGATATGACCAAAGTCAAGGAACTGCGCGCCCAAGGCGAGACATTGCACGCCGCCGGCGATCATGCAGGGTCAGAGGCCGCGCTCAACCAAGCCAAGACGATGCTCGGCATATAGCTGCGACGAACGCGGCTTTGCTGGCCGATCTTCTTGGCCGATTGCCGGGCTTTTGTTCGGCTGTCGACCGGTTAGAGCAATTCCAGGAAAAGTGTGAAGCGGTTTTCCGTCCGGAATTGCGCAAAAACAAAGAGATAGAGCGGTTCGGCGTTTCCGTGAAACGATGAAGCGCTCTAGGCATCGCGGCCTTGACCGGTTGAAACAGGCCGGGGCAGGAGTGGATCAGCCCAGTCCGATGCGCTTGGCGCCTTGCCGGAACACGGCTGCAGCGTCTTGCGAAGAACAGCGGAAAAATTTCGTGCCTCGTCAAGCCGTCCCGCCAGCGCAAGGCAGTGCGCCGCGATCGCCAGTCAGTTGCTTGGCAATCCAAAAAGCCTTCCGGCGGGCACGACGTCATTGATCCCGGCAAGCCGCAGACAATGCCAGGCCATGGCGTGGTTGCTGGACGTGACCGGCACGCCGATGCGCTGCTCGAGCCCGGCGGCCGCTTCGGCGATGCGCAGGCTGGTGCATGATATGAAGACCGCATCCACCCCCGGCGTGGCAGCCATCCGCTCGGCCGCGGCTTCGATCGATGTGGCCGAGATGCGGGCGGCGTCGCGATCGTCGCGCCGGTCGAAGGTCGCGACGGCTGATATGTCGACGCCGCGCCCGCTGAAATAGGCAACGAGGTTTTCATTGATCTGCGGCGCGTAGGGCGTCAGCAGGCCGATGCCTTTGACGTCGAGAGCCTTGAACGCCGCGAGCGCGGCGGTGACGGGTGTGGTGCAGGCGACATTTGGCCGTGCCTTCCTGATCTCCGCGAAAACCGCCTCTTCGCCGAGCGTCATCGTCGCCGAGGTACAGCCGAAGGCAACGACGTCCAGGGGAATGCTCGGCAAGATGAGGTCGACGGCCGGCGCGATCCTGGGACCGATGGCGCGCAAGGTCTCGGTCGTTATGTCGTTGTCGCTGAACACGCGGGATTCGTAGAAGGCGACACCGGACTGGCGCACGAGCGCGCGGAATTCATGCTCCAGGGTCTGATCCGTTGCCAGCACCACAAGGCCGATCGCCGCGCGCGACGCCAGACCGCCGTCGAGTTCCGATGGCAGCACGCCGAGATCAATCGGCCCGGAAGACGCAAGGCGCGTGGCGGCGAGGTTGGCAGACATGACGTTGTTGAGAGACATAGCGTTGTCGAAAGACATGGCGTTCCCTTTCAAAGTCGGTTCAAAGACCATTCATTGGAATGGCCGGCGTCCGGCCGGCGATCAGATCGGCGGTGATCCGGGCCGACCCGTGCGACATGGTCCAGCCGATGTGACCATGCCCGGTGTTGAGGAAGAGGTTGCGCAAGCGTTGCCGTCCGAAGGCGGGAAGATTGTTCGGCGTCATGGGCCTCAGACCCGCCCACATTTCCGCGCGATGGTAGTCGGCGCCCTCGGGGTAGAGGTCCTCGGCAACCCCTTTCATGAAGGCGAAATCGGCGGGCTTATGGCTGGTGTCGTAGCCGGCGAACTCCGCCGTTGCGGTGACGCGGATACGGTCGCCGAAGCGCGAGATGGCAACCAGATTGTGCTCGTCGACGGAGGCGATGGTCGGCGGCAGCGGACGATTGCCGATCGGGATCGTCAGCGAATAGCCCTTGATCGGGTAGATCGGCAGTCGAATGCCGATCTTTCTTGCCAGAACAGGACTGTGGCTCCCGAGCGCAAGCACATAGGCATCACCCTTGAAAGGCTCCTTGTCGGTGAGCACCTGCGCGACAGCGTCGCCGGTCGTTTCGATACCGGTGATCTTCGTGCCTGTGTGGATGGCGCCGCCGCGGGCGATAATCTTGGCGGCGAGGGCCCTGGTGAACTTTGCCGGGTCGCCGGTCTCGTCGGTCGGGCAATAGATGCCGCCGGCAATCTTGTCCTTGGCGGACGCCAGAGACGGATCGAGCGCGACGACCGCGTCTCGGTCGAGCACCTTGATCTCTTGTCCGTCCGACTGCAGCAGCTTCATATGCTCGACACCATTGTCGAGCGCTTGCTGGCTGCGGTGGAAATAGACGATGCCGCGATCGTTACGGTCGTAGTCGATTTGCTCGTCGGCAACGACCTCGCGCAGCACTGCCTGCGAGTAGGCGGCGAGGCGATGCTTGAGCAGCGTGTTGCGCCGCGCCTTGGCGGCCGTGCATTCCATGAGAAACAACCAGGACCACGTATAGAGCCGCGGATCCGCCGAGAACTTGAAGCGCAGCGCCTGGTCCTTGAGCACCAGCGATTTCAGCAAGGTTATCGGCGCCCTGGGGGACGACCAGACAAAGGAATGGCCTGGCGCGATCATACCGGCATTGCCCCAACTCGTTTCAGCGGCGACCTGCGCATTGCGTTCAATGAGCGCGACGTCGTGACCGTCGTTTTGCAGTTGATAGGCTGTCGTGACACCAACGACGCCGCCACCCAGCACCACTATGCGCATGACGCCTCCGGAAATCACAAAGTGAGTACACTTTAGAAGGTTGGTTGGAATTCACAAGAGGCCTGAAGAGATGGGCGAGGCGACGAAGCTGCCGATCTCCCCCCATGCGGCCCCATGCGGGGGAGATCGGCTGTTCCGCCGCTCACGCTCGTTCCGCCTCGCTGTGTTCCTCTTCCCCGCTCTCCGCGATGGTCCTCCTACGCGGTAGTGCCGAAAAAGATCCGCGCTAAGCCACGCGCGGCCACCTCCATTGCATGCGCCGAACTCAGCGTGATGTGCTTTTCGACCAGGGCTGCCCCGCCCGCGGCATCGCGACGGCGCAGGGCATCAATGATCGCCTCATGCTCCTGGTGGCTGTGGCTGCGGCGCGGCATGGACTCCAGATCGATGCGCCGGAAAAAGCGAATCCGCGAACATAGGCCCTCGAGCGCATTGACCATCTGCGCATTCTTCGACAATTGCGTCAGGGCCATGTGGAAACTTTCATCGGCAACGGCAACCTTCGCCCACGACCCTTCACCCTTCAGGCTGCTATGCTTGGTCCATGCGTCGACCGTCGCCTGGATCTCGGTGTCCGTTGCCCGCTCACAGGCCAGGACGAATGCGGCCCGCTCGATCGCCGCGCGGAGTTCGTAGAGATCGCGCACGGCTTCCGGCGTGAGTTCGCGGGCATAGAATCCCTTGTTCGGAACGGACGCCACGAAGCCGTCGCGCTGCAATCTGTTGAGAGCCGCGCGCACCGGCGTGCGACTTACGCCAAGTTCAGTCGCGAGTTCGACCTCGTTGATCTTCTCTCCCGGCCGGAAACGATAGTCGATCGCGAATTCCTTGATCGCCGCGTAGACCCGATCGACACTGTCCGCAGCGCGGACGATGCGCTCTCGCTCCTTTGCGCGCGTTTGGACTTTTACCCCGTTATTGACGTCATTCCTGGGGTTCGTTGTCATCCTGTCCTCATGCCTCCGCACGCAGCTGAAGCACGCGTCTGAAGAGGCCCATGCGACGCGCTTTATTTTTTTGTATGCATGTCATTACCCCTTTTTGGCGACATGCATTAGCCTCCCGAGAAGGTCAGCTCCGATAAGATACATAGCTGAGTCGTAAAGTGCACTCAGTTATCCGCACCGAGAGGGGCCCGGGCGAGGATCGCGGCCACGATCGGTTGTAGTGTCAGACGGAGGCATGGCTCGGGCTCATTCGCTTCACAAGCACCATCCCGACCTGGGATGGATCAGCCCAGCCCAATCCTTCTCGCCCCTTGCCGGAACATGGCCTCGGCGCCCGGCTCGAAGCGGAAGGTGCCGATAAAATCATCGGCGCAGTAGTTCGGCAGCGTCTTGCGCAGCGCGGCGGAAAAGTTTCGCGCTTCGTCAAGCCGTCCCGCCAGCGCGAGGCAGTGGGCCGCGATCGCCAGGATGATGGCATGGGCATTGGGACGGGCGGCGGCTTTCAGCGCCCATTCGGCAGCCTCGTCGAACTGGCCGAGCCGGACATGCGCCATCGCCCTGGCCCCCAGCATGCCGAACAGCAGCGGATCGAACGGGCTCAGATGGCGCGAATGGTCGGATGAACCGATCGCCGCTTTTGGGTCACCCGACTGCGAGTGTACAAACGAAAGTGCGTAGTGGCCAAGCGCGAAGTTCGGGCTGAGGTCGACGGCCCGCTCCAACTCGATGAGGGATCCGTCCTGCTCGCCGCGCAGCCACAGAGCCCGGCCCATGGCCCAGTGGGCGGCCGGATTGTGGTCATCGACCAGAAGACTTTGGCCGGCGGTTTCGAAGGCCAGCGCGCTTTCCCTGTCGCGGTCTCCCCAGCGCTGAAAGGCGTTTTGCCAATGGGTGAAGGACAGGCCGGCATAGGCACGGGCGAAGGTCGGATCGAGCTTCAGGGCCATGCCGAAGAAATGCCGGGCCTGTTCGTTTTCCGTGCGGGTGAAGCGATACATGTGCCAGAGGCCGCGATGGTAAGCCTCCCAGGCATTCAGCGAGTTGGGCGCTTTCAGCAAGGCGCGGTTGCGCTCGACCATCTCGATTTCGGCCGAGATCGACGAGACAATGCTGTTGCCGATATCGTCGAGGACGGCAAAGATATCGTCGGGCTTGCGCTCGAACGTCTCGGCCCAGACGATCCTGACCGTGCGAACCTCGACAAGTTCGACTGAGACCACGACGCGGCCTGCCTGGCTGCGCACGGTGCCGGTGGCGACATAGTCGACGTTAAGCCGCCGGCCGGCGTCTTCGGGCGCGATGTTTTTTTCCGCCAGCGCAAAGACCGAGCCGCGGGCGATGACGAAGAAGTCCCTGAGCTTGGCCAAACGGGTGATGATGTCGTGGGTGAGGCCATCGGCTAATCCACCGCGAGAGGGGCCACCGCGAGCACTGCCGATGCCGGCTTCCTCGATGAAAGGCATCACGGCAAGCGAAGCCTTCTGCGATGCAGCAGTATCGGGATGGGGAAGCACAATCGACGCCTGGGGGGCCGCGGGCAGAAGTGCCGGTCGCGCCCAGAGCGTCGCGGCAGTTCGTTCGCTGCGGATCGTCCGCCATGCCTCACGAACGGGACTGAAATCCAGATCCTCCGAAGCAAACAGCTGCTCCGCGGAAGCGAGATGTTCCTCGCACGCGCCGATCTGGCCGCGCCGTGCAAGCCCTGCCAGAAGAGCCGCATGCGCGCGCCCGTCGAACGGATTAAGTTCCACCCACTTTTCCAGATGTGGAGAGGTTTCGTCGGCATCTGCCGGGAGATTGTTGACGAGATGTTCCAGGATGGCGGCATGGCATGATCTGAACCGGCGGCGTTGCGCGATCAGCCAGCTGTTGAAATGCGGGCTGCGGTCGATCTCCAGCCCGTCGAGGAAATCGCCGACGAACAGGCCGGACAAGACCTGCAGCCGCTCCAGATCGAGCGTCTCGATTCCATCAGCGGCGGCCGAGGCAATATCGATCGCGTCGACGAGACTGCCGCTGAGATCAAGCGCGACCGTATCGCCAGACGTCTCGATCCTGGCGGGGTCGTCGAGAATGCTTCTGAGCTTGCTGAGGCACCAGCGAAGCTCGCCCCTCGGATCGTTCGGCACGTCCCACAAGAGCTCGCACAGACGGCTGCGTCCGACGGCATGCGGCGCTAGCGCCAGATAGGCGAAGAGCGCGCGCAGCTTGCGCGATGCCGGCAGTTGCACGACGGCACCGTCGCGCATGATCGTCAGCGGCCCGAGCAGCCGCACGGACAGCCCGGCCGTTGCGCCGCCCAGGCTCGATCGAGCGGATTCCACGTGCGTTTCCACGCTTGCTCCCACGCTGGCCTATCGCCCTCTGCTTTATCACTGAAAGCGATAGAGTGCATCCGGCAACGAATTTTCCGCGCCGGACGCCGGCATTGCCGCCTTTCCGGGCAGCATTGCCGCCACAGGCACCGTACCGCGGCAAGGTCTCGAAACCTCGCCGCCCACGCCGCCGGTTTGTAACCGGCTCGTGACGACAACTCGTGACAATAACAAAAAGAGGAGAACAGCCATGTTGTATCAGCAAAAAATCAGGACCACGGCCGGCCGCGGCCGCCTGTTCGACAGCATTCTCGATACGGTCGGCGATACGCCGGTGATCAGGATCAACAATCTCGGCCCCGATGGTGTGACGATCTATGTGAAGGCCGAATTCTTCAATCCGGCGGCGTCGGTGAAGGACCGGCTGGCGCTCAACATCATCGAAGAAGGCGAGCGCAGCGGCGCCCTGAAGCCGGGCCAGACGGTCGTCGAGGCGACCAGCGGCAACACCGGCATCGGGCTGGCCATGGTCTGCGCCCAGAAGGGCTATCCGCTGGTGGTGACGATGGCCGACAGTTTCTCCATCGAGCGCCGCAAGCTGATGCGCATGCTGGGCGCCAAGGTGGTGCTGACGCCGCGCGCCCAGAAGGGTTTTGGCATGTACAACAAGGCGGTGGAACTGGCCGAGGCCAATGGCTGGTTCCTTGCCCGCCAGTTCGAGACCAAGGCCAATGCCGCCATTCACGAGGCGACGACGGCGCGCGAAATCATCAACGATTTCGCCGGCTCGCGGCTCGACTGCTTCGTCACCGGTTACGGAACCGGCGGCACCGTCGTCGGTGTCGGGCGCGTGCTGCGCCGCGAGCGCCCGGAGACGCGGATCGTGCTGGCCGAGCCCGCCAACGCCCAGCTCATCGGCAGCGGCAAGGCACAGGAGCGCGGCGCCGACGGTGGGCCCGCCGCCAGCCATCCGGCGTTCGAGCCGCACCCGATCCAGGGCTGGACCCCCGACTTCATTCCCAACGTGCTGCAGGAGGCGGTCGACGCCAGCCTCTATGACGAGGTCGTGCCTGTTCCCGGCCCCGAAGGCATCAAATGGGCCAAGGCGCTGGCGCAAAAGGAAGGGATTTTCACCGGCATCTCCGGCGGAGCCACTTTTGCCGTGGCACGCCAGATCGCGGAAAAAGCCGCACCCGGCTCGGTGATCCTGTGCATGCTTCCCGACACCGGCGAACGCTACATGACGACGCCGCTGTTCGACGGCATCGAAGCCGAGATGGACGCGGAGGAGACGGCCCTTTCGCGCTCGACGCCGGGCTGCCAGTTCCCGGCCGAGTAGCGGGAGAGGGAGAAACCACCATGGACGCGACGCCAAAATCCTCCGGCATGGCTTTCGAAGAAACGCTCGACATGCGCCGCCTGCAGCAGGGGAAGTGCGTGCCAATCGCCACCGTGTCCAGCCGGATGCTCGCCGTCACCGAGGAAATGCGCACGGTCATGGATTTTGCGCGAAACGTCCTGGAGGGCGACGGCCTGGGGCCTGATGCCTGCGATTTCATGTTCGGCAATCCGCAGGAAACGCCGTTGCGTGGATTTGTCGATGCATTGATCCGCCACGTCGAGCCACAGGATGTTCACTGGTTCGGTTATAAAAAGTACGATGCGCTGGCGCGCGAAACGGTGGCCCGCTCGCTCAGCCAGGCGCGAAGCCGGAACTACAAGCCAGACGACATTGCGATCACCGCGGGAGGGTTCGGCGCGATAGCGGCTGCGCTGCTCGCCGTGCTCGAGGTGGGAGAGGAGGTCATCTATCCGCGTCCCGGCTGGTTCGCCTATGGTGCCCAGATTCGCGGCGCGGCAGGGACACCCGTCGCCGTCGATCTAGCACCGGGAACCTATGACCTCGATCTCGAAAAGATTGAGGCAGCGATCACCCCGCGCACCCGCGTGGTGGTGGTCAACACGCCGCACAACCCGACCGGCCGCATCTTTCCCCGCGCTCAACTCGACGCGCTCGCCGACAAGCTCGCGGCCGCGTCCGAAAGATTTGGCAAGGTGATCTATCTCCTTGCCGACGAGCCCTATGCGCGACTGGTGTTTGACGGCCATGCGCATATCAGTCCGGCCGAGAGCTACCCGCACACGCTGATCGCCTATTCCTTCGGCAAGACCTTGCTCGCGCCCGGCGAGCGCCTGGGCTGGCTCGCACTCGGGGCGGACATGCCCGAGGCCGATCGCATACTATTGCGCGAGGCTGTCGACATAGCGCAGGTTTCGCACGGTTGGGCTTTTGCCGGCCGTACCCTGCAGCGGGCACTGCCTGATCTCGAGAAGCTCAGCATAGATGTCGCAGCCCTCGCGCGGCGCCGCGATCGCATGGTCGAAGGCTTGAGGGCAGCGGGATACGACCTGCCGGTGCCTGAAGGTACCTTCTATCTCATTCCACGCTCCCCAATACCGGACGACGTGGCCTTCGCGGCACGCCTCGCAACTGACGGTGTCTGGGTGCTGCCCGGCAGCGTCGCCCAATTGCCTGGACGTCTGCGGATCAGTTTGACTGCAAACGACGGCATGGTGGAGCGCTCTTTGCCCGTCTTTGCGCGAGCGATCCGGGAAGTCGCCGCCTAACTCCTGGCGAGCAGGAGCTCACACAAGGGCTTCTGGTCCATCGCTTGAGCGATGGCTGGCGGCCGTTGCAATCGACTGCTGAATGCCAAATTAATAGGTCCTGATCCTAGTCAGGGATGCTTCAGCGCATCGCAAAACCTTCGCGGTCACGCCGGAATATCTGGAATCGACGCCGCGCGGCCTCGCCTCCGGACACTGGCTGCATGATTACGGCCTGCAGACGTCACGCGGTTTCCAGGCGCTGAAGGTATGGATGGCGCTGAAGGAGCACGGCATCGAGAAGTTCGGCCGCCTGATCGACCAAAAACATCGCGCAGGGACATTATCTCAGCACGCTGATCGAGGCCGAGCCGCTGCTGGAACTCGTCGCGCCACCGAGCATCAACATCGTCTGTTTTCGCTACCGCGGCGACGAGACGTCGGGCGAGCGACAGAAGGCGCTCAACACCGAGATCATGCTGAGGCTGCAGGAAGAAGGCATCGCCGCCCTTTCGGACACGACGGTGCATGGCCAGCATTGCCTCAGGGTGGCGATCAACAATCACCGTAACCCGGCGCGAGGATCTAGACCTGCTGGTGCGGGAGACAGTGCGCCTCGGACGTGAGATATCAAGGTCCGGCGTGGCTCTCCCTTCTCCCCTTGTGGGAGAAGGGAAGACCCGCGATCACGCGTCCAGCCAAACCTTCTCGAAATGCTGCTCGAGCGACTGGTGCTGCTCACAGCCATGCACGCCCTTGCGATAAGTCCGGTACACCGAGCGCCAATAGGGCTGAGTGATGATGCCGGAGTCGCGCAAATTCTGTTCGATCTTGGCCATGATCTCCTTGCGGGCGCCGGCGTCGGGTGTGGCCAGCGCCTTGTCGAGCAAGGCGTCGAACTCCGGATTGGCGTAGGCGCTCTCGTTCCAGGCAGCGCCCGATCTGTAGGCCAGAGCCAGCACCTGGACGCCCAGCGGCCGGCCGAGCCACTCGGTGCAGGAGAAAGGATATTTGCTCCAGTCGTTCCAGAACGTCGCCGCCGGCAGCACGGTGCGTTTGACCTTCAGTCCGGCGTCGCGCATCTGCGCGGCGATGGCATCGCCGGTGTTCTTCTGCCAGTCGACATCGACGGATATCAAGTCGTATTCGTGGTCGGACTTGCCGGCCTCGGCAAGCAGCGCCTTGGCTTCGTCGACATTCCGCACGGCCGGGCCGATATCGGCATATTCGGCGTGCATCGGGCCGACATGGTGGTTCTCGGCCGGCTTGCCGCGGTCGTCCATGCCGATCTTCAGGATCGCGCTGTTGTCGACGGCGAGCTGGGCGGCCCGACGGACCCTGATGTCGTCATAAGGCGGATTGCCGACGTTGAAGCGGGCGACGATGGTCGAGCCGGTGGCAAGCTCGGAATTGCTTAGATCCATGGCGTCGGTTTGCGAAACCGTATCGGCGGCGGTTTCGTGGTTGGTGTCGATCTCGCCCGATTCAAAAGCCGAGAACATGGCGTTGGGATCGGAGCCGTAGTCGACCCATTGGATGCCGTCGAGATAGAAGTCGCCTTTCCACCACGGCTTGTCCTTGCGGCGGACCTCGGCGCCGACCTCGGCGTTCCATGCCACCAGTTCGCAAGGTCCGGTGGTGATCGCCAGTGCCTTCAGCGGATCGCCGTCGCCATCGTAGCTGCGGTGCATGATCAGCGCCGGATAATCGGTCATGCCGGCAATCAGCGATATGTCGGGCTTCGGCAAATTGAGCCGGACGGTAAAGTCATCGACACGCTCGATGCCGCCGTCGACCGGTTTCTTGGTAGCGGCGTCGACCAGCGCGCCCATGCGCTCGGCGACCGAATTGCCGGCGACGCCGGCATCGCACCAGCGCGTCAGATTGTGGACGACGTCGTCGGCGTTGAAGGTATCGCCATTCGACCAGGTGATGCCCTTGCGGACATGCAGCGTGAGCACGCGGGCGTCGTCGCTGGTCTCCCAGCTCTCGAGCAGCCACGGCTCGAAGGTGAAATCGCGGTTCCAGCGCACCAGATACTCGTTGCACTGACGGGCGACATTGGACATTTCGACGCCGTCGAAAGTGCGCGGGTCCTTCCAGCCCTTGACGTTCATGGCGACGCGCAAGACGCCGCCGCGCCTCGGCTCCTCGGCCGCCCTGGCCGGGGAGGGCGCAAGGCCGCCCAGCGCCAGCGCGCCGGCGGCGCTGACCCCAAGTGCTGCCATGGTGGCGAGATATTCGCGCCGGCTCATGCCGCCTTTCTTGAAGCCGTCGGCGACGGGCTCGGCCTGCGGATGCAACGCTCTGTCGGTCAGCATGAATTTCATCGTCGATCCTCCCTGTCGGCGCCCGGTCGACCGCTTCGCGGGGGCGGATGCGATTGCCGGGCGCCTTTGGTCATAGGCGATGATAGTGCGGGATTTACGGGCGAAGTGTTCGCATTTCCGCAGTTGTTGTGCGCTGTTCCGCAGAAGTGGAGAGGGGCTTGCACTGCTGCAGTGCGGAACTTTTCGAGACGCCGGCGGGACAGCGCCCCCCTCTGTCCTGCCGGACATCTCCCCCACTTGAGGGGAGATCGGCTGTCGTCCCGGCTTCCGCCAATTTCCAACATCGCAGCAGGAGCGCAGCGCCGAAGCTGCCATCTCCCCCCAAGTGGGGGGAGATGGCCGGCAGGCCAGAGGGGGGCGCGAAAGAACGCCAGCCTTCGAGTTAACCTGGTTCCGAGTGGCCGGTGATTCCCGCCGCCGACCGACGCGGAGATGCAGCAGAACAGCCTTCCCTACAACCAGCCGCCCTTGCCGAGCGTGGCGATGGCGGCGACGATGCGGGTGAACGCTTCGCCGGCCCGCGGCACGGTCTTGCGGGCGCGTAGAAAGCTATGCACGAGGCGCGGCTCCTCGTGCCACCAGGCACGGCCGCCGGCGGCGAGGATGCGGTCACGATAGGCCTCGCCGTCCGATGACAGCGGATCGCATTGCGCGGTGACGACGACCGTCGGCGGCAGGCCGGAGAAGTCGCTGTCGCGCAGCGGCGCGAAGGTCGGGTCGTCTGGCGACTGTGCCTTGCCGGAGCGGACCTGGCGATAGAATCCGATGTCGCTGAGCGTCAGCAGCGGCGCTTCGGCGTGCTCGACATAGGAGCCGGCGCTCTCATCGCCGCCCAGCTCCGGATAGATCAGCACCTGGCCGATTGCGTGGCGAGGATGATGGCGTGCCGCATGCGCCACCCCAGCGGCAAGATTGCCGCCGGCGCTCTCACCGCACAGCACGATCGGCAGGCCCTCTGTGTCAGCCGCCCATTCGAACACCGCCAGCGCATCGTCGAAGGCGGCCGGATGCAGATGTTCGGGCGCCAGCCGGAAGTCGGCGGACAGCACCGCAAAGCCGGTGCCGGCGCAGATCTCGGCGCAGATATCGTCATGGCTGTCGAGCCCGCCAAGCACGAAGCCGCCGCCGTGATAATAAACGACCATCGCTTGCGGTGCCTTGCCCGCCAGTTGGTAGCGCCGGATCGGGATCGCATGGTCGCCGGCGGCAACCGCGCTGTCGCTGGCTTCGACGCCTGCGGGAGTGCCCGTGTGAAACGCCCGGCACATCGCGTCATAGACCGCCCGCTGCTTGTCGACCGGCAGATCCATTTCGGGCGGATACCATGCGTTGACCCGGTCGATATAGGCCCACAGCGCCGGGTCGAGCAGCGTCGCGTATTTTCCCCGTTTTGCTGTCTCGGGCTTTTCGGCGTCGCTGACCATTGCCATCCGATCCCACCAAATCCGCTGGAAGCGTCAGAGCTCGTCGTAGAGCCGGGCCGCGTTTTCGTAGGTGAAGCGCAAAGGCACGGAACCCACGACCTGCCATGCATCGACGGTCTCGCCTGCGATCAGGCGGCAGGCGCCGTCGGTGGTGGTGACGGCGCCGCCATAGAGCCGGTTGGCAAGGTTGATGATGGCAGTCTGGTGCATCGCCGTGCTGCCGCTGCCGCAGGCATCCTTGACCAGCAGCACCCGAAAGCCTGATGACACCGCATCCCTGACGGTGGCGTCGATGCAGGCCTCGGTCCACACGCCGGCAACGACCAGCCACTCGATGCCTTCGGCCTTGAGCCGGCCGGCTGCAGGGCCTGCACCGAAGGCGCTGGCCTCAGTCTTGACCAGCATCATCTCGCCGGCGACCGGCGCCACTTCCGGACAGATCGCGGTCAGCGGATCGTCCTTGTCGGAGAAAGCCGACCTGCCATTCGCATCGACCGGATGGAACCGCCGCGCCTCCCTGGTGAGATCGACGATATAGGCCGAATGGTAGAGCAGCACATCGTTGGCCCGCGCCGCCGCCTGCAGACGCTGGACATTGGCGAGAACGCCGCCAAAACCCTCGACCAAATAGCGCCTGTCCTGCCGATGCTCCTCCTGGAGGTCGACGAACACCGCGGCCACCGTGCCGCGCTCGATCGAGACCGGGCCTTTCATTCAAACCTGCCCTTCATTCAAACCTGCTTGTCAAGAAAATCGTCCTCATAGGGAAAGCGCGACAGAAGCTCGGTGCCGGTCTCGGTGATCAGTATCTCGTCTTCGAGCTTGACACCCTCGCGTCCGCCTTTCTCGCCGATATAGCTCTCGACGCTGACCACCATGCCGGGCACGACAAAACCGTCGCGGCCATAGGTCTCGTAGTCCATGGCGTGCGCGATGAACGGCGTCTCGCCATGCATGCCGACGCCGTGCATGACAGAGGTATAGCGCTGGTCGACGAAGCGGTCCGGGATCTTCCAAGCCTTTTCAGCAATCTCGCGAAACGCCATGCCGGGTTTCACGATCGAGATGTTGTGCTGAACCTGGTCGTGGGCCATGCGGTAGAGCGATTTCTGATAATCCGTCGGCTTGCCCGGCCCGCAGCGGAAGGTGCGCGAGAAGTCCGAATAATAGCCGTAGCAGCCGATCGTATCGGTATCCAGCGCCAAAAGTTCGCCCGGCCTGATCTTGCGGCCGCTCGCCTCGTTGAACCACGGGTTGGTGCGCTGGCCGGAGGTCAAGAGCCGGGTTTCGATGAACTCGCCGCCTTGACGGATCACCTCGTGATACATGATGGCGAACAGATCGTTCTCGGAAACGCCGGGCTTGATCGCCTCGCGCACCGCGTAGACGGCGGCCTCGGCGCCGGCCATCGACACCTGCAGGCATTTTACTTCTTCGGGCGTCTTGACCGCCCGCACGGCGAGGATTTCGCCTTGGCAATCCCTGACCTCGCAGCCGCGCTTTTCCAGCGCCAGCGCCTGCAGATGGCCGCAGCGGTCGAGGCCGAGCTTCATCGAGCCGCCGCCATGCGCCTTGAGCAGTTCTGCGATCTCGTCGGCGAAGGGACCCGCTGTTTCGTCGTCGCGGCCCGACACCGAGGACCACACCAGCTTGGAAGGACGCGCCTCGTCGATCGTGTCGAGCACCATCGAGACATGGTAGCTCTGCGGATATTCGAACAGCACGATCGGCCCTTCGGTGGGGATGAAGAAGTAGCGGGTCGAGTTGCGCAGGAAATAGCCGAACATGTTGCGCGAGCCGGTGGCGTAGCGCTGGTTATAGGGATCGAACAGCACCACGCCGCCATAGCCGGCCTCGCGCATCCAGGCGCGCAGCTTGGCGAGCCGGCCTTTGCGTAGTGCATCCGCGTCGATGAAGGACGGCTCGGTATCGGACAGCCACATGCCGCCGGCCGGATCGGCCGCCGCCGGGTGGCGCATACGGTCCTTGAAGTCGACGTCCTCGGTGCTGTCGGGGTCGAAAACGACAATGCTCATGGGTGCCTCCTGGAAACGGGGAAGATGAGCCATGCCTTGCGCAGAGGCTGTGCGGAATCCCGCAGGTGTTGTGCCGGATGCCGCTTGAAGTCGTCCGTAGCGCTCTACGGCGCCCCCCTCTGTCCTGCCGGACATCTCCCCCTCAAGGGGGGAGATCGGCCGTCATCGCCGCTTTCGCGAATTTCGCCCGTCGCAGGAGGAGCGGAGCATCGAAGCTGCCAATCTCCCCCCTTGAGGGGAGATGCCCGGCAGGGCAGAGGGGGGCGCTGTCCCGCCAACGTCCGAGAGGACCTAGCGCCTCCGCGCCACCTTCGGCGCGTGGCCGTGCTCCTCCCGAAATGCCCGCGCAAAACTCGACATCGAGGCGAAGCCGCAGGCGAGCGCCACGTCGCGCACCATCAGCGTCGAATGCGCCAAGAGATCAGCGGCGCGCTTCAGCCGTAGGCGGCGGTAATAGCCGTTGGGCGAGATGCTGAGCTCGGAGCGGAAGTTCCGTTCGAGCTTGTCGGAGGAGACGCCGAGCTTTTCCGCCAGCGCCGCCATGCCTAGGCGCTCTTCCACCGCATCCTCCATGATGGCGATGGCCGACAGCACCAGCTCGTTCTGGACGCCGGTGCGCAAGCGCAGCGGCATCAGCTTGCGGTCGACGCTGGAGCGCAACGGGCTGTGCACGAACCATTCGGCGACGCCGGCCGCGAGCTCGGCGCCAAAGTCGTTGGTGATGATCTCCAGCATCATGTCGAGGCTGCCGACGCCGCCGGCCGAGGTGAAGCGCTTGCGGTCGATGACGTAGAGATCGCGCCTCAGCTCGATGTCCGGGAACGCCTCGGTGAAGGCGGCCTGGCTTGTCCAGTGCAAGGTGCAGGCATGGCCGTCAAGCAGGCCGGCCCGCGCCAGGAAGAAGGCGGCATCCGCCACCGCGCCGATATGGGCGCCGCTGCGCAGGCTTTTGCGGATCCAGCTCACCGCATCGTCGGCGACGAGATGATCGGCATTGCCGCCCGAGCAGACGACGATGCGGTCGACCTTCGGCGCATCGCCGGCGAAAAAGCCGGGCTGGATGACGACGCCATTCGAGGCCTCGACCGGACCTGCGGCAGCGCCGACGATGATCCAGCGATAGCATTCCCGCTTCGCCAGCACATTGGCAGCACGCAGCGGCTCGATGACCGAACTGAACGCCATCATCGGAAAGCCGGGGAAGACCAGGATGGCGAAGGTGAGCGGGGTGTCGCTTGCCGTCGGTTGGTTGCGTTGTCGGTTGTTCATAGCTTCCGGAGCCAGGCAGCAAGGTGGATCAAGAAGCTACAATTCTGCCAGATGGCGCCAAGGTCAACGGAATTGAATGTAAGACACAAGATGCAGAACAAGCGCCGCTCGGTGGCGATCCTTCACGCCCCCTCTGTCCTGCCGGACATCTCCCCCACAAGGGGGGAGATCGGCAGCTTCGCCGTCCCGTCCGTGTTTCAGCGTTGGAGGTTGGCGAAAGCGCAAGATGACGGCCAATCTCCCCCCTCGTGGGGGAGATGCCCGGTAGGGCAGAGGGGGGCACTGTCCCGCCGACGTCTCGCAAGGTTCTTGTTGCCGGGCTCAACTCGCCAGCGCCTGATCCAGATCCGCGATCAGATCGTCACCATCCTCGATCCCAGCCGACAACCGCACCAGCGAATCGGAAATCCCGATCTCGGCGCGTTTTTGCGCCGGGATGGAGCCGTGCGTCATCAGCGCCGGGTGCTCGATCAGGCTTTCGACGCCGCCGAGGCTTTCGGCCAGCGTGAACAGTTGCGTGTGCTCGAGGAAGCGTTTTGTGCCGGCGAGGTCGCGGTCGAGCTCGACCGTTATCATGCCGCCGAAAGCGTGCATCTGCCGCCTGGCGATGGCGTGCTGCGGATGGCTGGGGAGGCCGGGATAGATGACGCGGCGGATGTCGGGGCGGCTTTCCAGCCAGTGCGCGATCTTCTGGCCGTTCGACGAATGGCGCTCCATCCTCAGCGCCAGCGTCTTGAGACCGCGCAGCGCCAGAAAGCTGTCGAACGGCCCGGATATGGCGCCGATGGCGTTCTGCAGAAACTTCAGCTGGTCGGCGAGATCCTTGTTGTCGCCGACCACGGCGACGCCGCCGACCATGTCGGAATGGCCATTGAGGTATTTGGTCGTTGAGTGGACTGATATGTCGATGCCGAGTTCCAGCGGCCGTTGCAGATAGGGGCTGCAAAAGGTGTTGTCGGCGACCGAGAGCACGCCCCTGCGCTTGGCCAGTGCGGCCACCGCTTCGAGGTCGACGATACGCAGCAGGGGGTTGGTCGGCGTCTCGACCCAGAGCATTTTGGTTTCCGGGCGGATCGCCGCCTCGACCGCCGCAAGATCGGTGAAGTCGACGAAGTCGACCTGCAGGTTTGCCGAGCGCTTGCGCACCCGCTCCAGCAGCCGGAAGGTGCCGCCATAGATGTCGTCGGTGGCGACGACATGCGCGCCGGAATCGAGCAGCTCGAAAATGGTGGCGATAGCCGCCAGCCCGGAAGCGAAGGCGAAGGCATTGGTTCCGCTTTCGAGGTCGGCCACCGCGCGCTCGAAGGCAAAGCGGGTCGGATTCTGGCTGCGCGCATATTCAAAGCCCTTGTGCACGCCCGGGCTCTGCTGGCCATAGGTCGAGGTCGCATAGATCGGCACCATCACCGCGCCGGTCGTCGGGTCGTGGCTCTGGCCGCCATGGATCGTGCGCGTCGAGAAGGCCAGACGGTTCCTGCCCGATACGGTTGCTTTGATGGTCATCGGGCGCGCCTCAGATGGTTGATCAGGTCGATGCGGGTTATCAGCCCGATGAACTCGTCGCCGTCGAAGACGATGGCGACCTCGTTGCGATCGAAGACCGGCAGCAGCGCGTCGAGCGTCTGGCTGGCCTGCAGCGTGTGCAGGGTGGAGGTCATCGCCGTGCGCACAGGGGCTTTGAAGCGGTCCCAGCGGCTGTCATAGGGGCCTTCGACGTGGGCGAGGATATCGCTTTCGTCGACGATACCGACGAGCTTGCCGTCGTCCAGCACCGGCAGTTGCGAGACATCCGAACGGCGCATGCGGCCATAGGCGTTGAGCAGGCTTTCGTCGGGGCCGACAAACACGGTGTCGCCGGTGCGGTGCGAGCGCATCACCAGATCGCGCAGATCGCCATGCTGCTCCTGCTCGGCAAGGCCCTGCTCGGCCAGCCAGAAATCGTCGAACACTTTCGACAGATATTTGTTGCCGCTGTCGCAGACGAAGGTGACGACGCGCTTCGGCACGGTCTGCTCGCGGCAATAGCGAAGCGCGGTCGAAAGCAGCGTGCCGGACGACGAGCCGGCGAGGATGCCTTCCCTGGAAAGCAGGTCGCGGACCGCCAGCATGCTCTGCTTGTCGGTGATCGAGTAGGCCTTTTTGACCAGCGACAGATCGGCATTGGGCGGGACGAAATCCTCGCCGATGCCTTCCACGGTCCAGCTTCCGGCCTCTGTCATCTTGCCGGTCTTGATCAGCGGCGCCAGCACCGAGCCGACCGGATCGGCGAGAATCATCTCGGTTTTCGGCGAGACCTCAGCGAAATAGCGGCCAAGCCCGGTCAGCGTGCCGCCCGAGCCGACGCCGACGACCACCGCATCGACGTCACCATCGAGCTGTTGAAAGATTTCCGGGCCGGTCGTGGTTTCGTGGGCCAGCGGATTGGCGGGATTGGCGAACTGGTTGGCATAGAAGGCGCCGGGCAGCTCGGCGGCGATCTTTTCGGCCATGTCCTGATAGTATTCCGCGTGACCCTTGCCGACATCGGAACGGGTCATGCGCACTTCGGCGCCGAGCGCGCGCAGATGCTGGATTTTCTCGCGCGACATCTTGTCGGGCACGACGAGGATGATGCGGTAGCCCTTGGGGATGCCGACTTGCGCGAGGCCGAGACCGGTGTTGCCGGCGGTCGCCTCGACGATGGTGCCCCCGCGCTTCAGCTTGCCCTGTTTTTCGGCGGCGGCAATCATCGACAGCGCGATGCGGTCCTTGATCGAGCCGCCGGGATTCTGGCTTTCAAGCTTGATGAACAGCCGGCACTTGCCGATATCGAATTTGGTCAGCTCGACGACCGGCGTCTGCCCGATCAGATCGAGAACCGATGCATAGGGCGGACGCAGGCGGGACAGTTCATCGTCCCGTGCCACGATCTTATGCTTGCTCATATCAGATGCTCCATGGTCAAGCGACCGCCTTGGGCAGGCTGTCAGCCTATCCTCTTTTCCAGCCGTTTGCAGTCTGAAAGAAGATAGATCGTGCCAATCCATTGGCCAGACGAGGAATGGGATTCCACGGCTGGAGGTGTGGGCCGCTCGCAAAAGGCTCCGGGACAGCGCCCCCCTCTGGCCTGCCGGCATCTCCCCCACGAGGGGAGAGATCGGCGGTCTCAACGCCCCACCTTCTCTTCAATGCTGGAGATTGGCGAAAGCCGTTGCGACATCCAATCTCCCCCCTCGTGGGGGAGATGTCCGGCAGGACAGAGGGGGGCGCCGTAGAGCGCCGACCTCAATACCCTAACCCAGCAACCGCTTCCCCAGCCGCGCGCATTGGACGCGAATATCTGGAATGGCGTCGATCTCGAAGAAGGTGCCGCGTGTCAGTGGCCCGACCGCCAGTATCTTGGCCGATACAGTGCCGTCGCCGGCGATGACCTCGCAATTGTCTGATACGTCGAGGCCAAGGCGCAGCGGATCCGGCCGGGCCAGCCCGCGGTCGACCAGCGACCGCACCACGCTGTTCGAGGTGGTCGAGATGTCCCTGGCGATGCCGCTGCAATCGTAGATGCGGGCGATTTCGAACGTTTCGAGACGCTGCGTGTGGCGGGACTGGACCTGCACTGTGAATTCGTTGCCCGCCGTGATGTCGACGACGCGCCCGGCGACAAGCCGGATGCGTCCCTTTTGAACCGCCTCGGTGACACGGCCGTAGACTTCCGGCGCCATGCGATGGCGGTGGATGTCCCACCATGCCTTGGTGTGCTCGACAAAGCGGCGCTTGGCCGAGGACGGCCAGTTCTGCCAGATTTTCTGGTTGAAGGGCCTCAGACCATCGACGACATCGCGCCAGTCGATGCCGGCTTTCTGGTTTTCCCGGATCAGGTCGCGGAACCACCCGACGAAATAGGAGAGCTGGGTGCCGAGCGGAATATCGGCAACGTCGAGCTTGATCGGGTTGCCCTTGCGGTGCGGCGAAGGCAGCAGGCCGCGCCGTGACACCGCGACGATATCGCCGCGATGGCCGCGCTGTTCGAGCGACAGGAACGCATCGACCATGCTCAAGCCAGTGCCCAGCACCAGGACTCGGGCCTCGGGGTCCAGCGCGGTGTCGGCTTCCGATCCCATCCTGATCGCGTGGCCCTGGCCGGCGCCCGGCTCCTCGTCATGTCCGGTCGCCAGCACGGCAAGGTGGGCGACGACGCTGGTGCCGTTGGCCAGCGCCACCTCGACCCCGGATGCGGTCGGCGAGATCGACAGGCTCTCCTCGCGGATCAGGCGAAGGCGCCCCGTCTCGCGGGCCTCAAGCTCGTCCAGCAGCTCCTTCAGATAGCGGGCATAGACACTGCGCGGCGCGTAGACCGGCGCCTGCTCCGGGGTTGCCAGGCCGCGTTCGAGCAGCCAGCGCCAGAAATTGCCGGGGTCGTCGGCATAGGCGCTCATGCCGGCCGCGCTGACATTCAGCACATGCGCCGACAGCAGCGTGGAATAGGCGATGCCCTGGCCGAAATGCGGGCGCTTTTCGATCAGCGTGACGCGGAGATCGGGATTGGGCGACTTCAACAGATGCGCGGCAAGGACGACGCCGCTGGCGCCGCCACCGACGATAATGATCGAATTTGGGATGATCGAATTTGCGCGACTGGTCATGCGCGCACCAATTGCCTCAGGAGCCAATGGTTCCAGCGTTGCTGGTTCAGGCTTTGTTGGCTCAGGCCTGGATTTCCAACGCAACCGAAAGGTCTTCGTCGCTGGCGATATCGCGCATCTCGGCGAGGCTGCGCTGATCCAGCACCTCGGCGATCGCTTGCCGGACCTCCAGCATCAGGTGTCGGACTTGGCATGTCGCCTCGTTACAGTCTTCACAGCGCTGATACCGGGTGCGGCTGGCGCAGGGAATGGGGGCCAGCGGCCCGTCGAGCACGCGCACGACATGGCCGATCTTGATTTCATCCGCCGGCCGCGCCAAGCGATAGCCGCCCTCCTTGCCCTTGCGGCTCTGGACGAAACCGGCATTGCGCAATTCGCCGAGGATGGCGTCGAGAAACTTCTTCGGAATGTTGTTTCCGGTGGCGATATCGCCGACGAAGGCGAGCTGTCCAACCGGCAGCCGTGCAAGATGCACGAGCGCCTTGAGGCCGTACTTGCCCTTTTTTGTGAGCATAGACCGAACGTTTCTCTGTCGTGCGATGGCGCAGGGCCACCGGTTGTGAAACGCCTGGCGTGGGTCCCCACCGCGGCGAAGCTTGTATGACACATAATTTCTAGTGACATGATATACAAGCCAGTTGCTGTTGATTTTGCTTGGTTTTCAAGCCGTGGCAGCGATTTTGGGCCAGGCTTGTGACGCCGAGGACACAGAAACACGGCTCGCATGCATCGGAGCATGTGGGCCGATGCCACGAGCGATCGCCGGAGCACGGTGGGTATGGTCGCTCATCTCGTCAACTCCCTAAGTCGATAAGAATACTATAGTTACTCGCGAAGACAGGGAATGAGGTTCCAATTTATCGCTTGTTTGAAGTATGGATTTACCGGACTGGCGCTGGATCGGGAATTGAAGTTCACCCCGATTACTGCCGGTCGCACCCAGCACCGTAATGGCTTCGACCAAGCTCCAAGGTTTTAGTGCCACCTGTAGCAACGACCCCGCCGCAGCCGCTCTATCCGCTCGCCAGCCCGTCGCCGACAGCTTTTTTCCACCAACCCCGCCGCCGTTGGAAGGATTTAACTCTACAAGAACGATAGAAATAGCTGACTATGCAGGCCAGTCCGGTTTTCTCTTTTCAAGGAGCCTTTCATGTCCACCATTTCACGACGCATCGTTCTCCTGTCGTCGGCAGCCCTTGCGGGCGCCGCCTTCCTCGGCCCGGCCCAGGCGCAAGACCTCAAGATCACCATCGGCTACCAGACGGTGGTCGAGCCCTCGAAAGTGCCGCAGGCAGACGGCGTCTACGAGAGCACGACCAAGGCGGCCATCGACTGGCGGAAATTCGACTCCGGCGCCGATGTGATCGCCGCCGTCGCTTCCGGTTCGGTCGACATCGGCTATGTCGGGTCGAGCCCGCTGGCTGCCGCGGCCAGCCGTGAGCTTCCGATCCAGACCATTTTCATCGTCGGCCTGATCGGCGAATCCGAGGCCCTTGTCGCCCGTAACGGCGCCAGCATCGAAAAGGTCGCCGACCTCGCCGGCAAGAAAGTGGCCGTGCCTTTCGTCTCGACGACGCATTACAGCCTGCTTGCCGCGCTGAAGCATGAGGGCGTCGATCCGAAGTCGGTCGAAATCCTCAATCTCAGGCCGCCGGAGATCGCGGCGGCCTGGGCGCGCGGCGACATCGACGCGGCCTATGTCTGGGATCCGGCGCTCGGCCAGATCAAGACGTCCGGCAAGGTTGTGGTGGACTCCTCACAGGTCGCCGCCTGGGGCGCGCCGACCTTCGACGCCTGGATCGTGCGCACCGATTTCGCCGAGAAGAATCCGGAAGCGGTGCGCGACTTCGTCAAGGTGACGGGTGCGGCCTACGCCGAGTTCCTGGCCAAGCCGGACGCATGGTCGGTGTCGTCGCCACAAGCGGCAAAGATCGCCAAGCTCACCGGCGCCAAGCTGGACGACGTGCCGCTGCTGCTCAAGGGCTATGTCTTCCCGACGCTCGGAGAGCAGGCCTCGGACAAGTTCCTCGGCGGCGGCACGGTCAAGGCTGTGGAGGCGACATCGGCCTTCCTCAAGGAGCAGGGCAAGGTCGACGCCGTGCTGCCGGATTACTCGAAATACATATCGTCGAAATATGTCAGCGAGGCGCTGGCTTCGAACTGACGCCAAACGCGCGCGGTTCTCCTTCCCTGACGCCGCGTGCTGTCTGCCCCGAACCGCTGACGAGGAGCGGCTTCGGGGCAGGCGGATTCTCTCAAAGATTCTGCGAGGCCACATGACGCATCTCGTGCTCGACAAAGTCTCTGTCCATTATGACGGCCAGCCGGCCGTCGAGCGCGTGTCGATCGATGTCGCCAAGCACGACTTCGTCGTTCTGGTCGGCCGCTCCGGCTGCGGCAAGACCTCGCTGCTCAATGTTGCCGCCGGCCTGGTCGAGCCGGTGCGCGGCAGCGCCACGATCGGCGGCAGGCCGATCACCGCGCCCGGCTCGGACCGGGCCGTCGTGTTCCAGAACGACGCGCTGTTTCCGTGGCTGACCGCACCGGAGAATGTCGCCTTTGCTCTCAGGCTGCGCGGCGCACTGCCAGCTGAGCGGACACGGCGCGCCGACGAGCTGCTCAGGCTGGTGAAGCTCGACGGCGCCGGCGACAAGCATATCTGGGAGCTTTCCGGCGGCATGCGCCAGCGCGTCGGGCTGGCCCGGGCACTCGCCGCCGAACCGCAATTCCTGCTGCTCGACGAGCCGCTGGGCGCGCTCGACGCGCTGACGCGCGAGCGCATGCAGACGACGCTGCTCGATCTGTGGACCGCAAGCCATGTCGGCGTGCTGATGGTCACGCATGGCATAGAGGAAGCGCTGGTGCTCGCCACCCGCATCGTGGTGCTGGCGCCCGGGCCGGGCCGGGTGGTGCGGACGTTCGAAACCGGCTTCAGCCGGCGCTATGCGGCCGGCGAGCCCATCCGCGCCATCAAGGCCGATCCGGCCTTCGCGGCGTCCCGCGGCGAGCTGACCGACGCGATCTTCGAGGGAGAGGCGGCATGACCGTCTCCTCCTACACGGAACGGCCAATTGCCAATACCGGCGCCAAGGCCGACGAGACCGACGCCTTGTCGGTGCCGTGGTCGCGGCCGCGGCCAAAACGGGGCCGGGTTTCGGCGCGCGTGGTCAGCGCTGTCACCATTCTGGCGGTGCTGACGGCATGGGCGCTGTCGGCTCGCCTGCAACTTGTGTCGCCGGTCTTTCTACCGTCGCCTGCCGCCGTCTGGATCAAATTCATTGCCGTCGTCCGCGACGGTTTTGTGGACGCGACGCTCGTCCAGCATATCGTCGCCAGCCTGGGCCGCGTGTTCGCGGCGCTGGTCGCGGCCGTCATCGTCGGCGTCCCCGTCGGGTTGGCCATCGGCACCAGCGTGATAGGTCGCGGTATCTTCGATCCGCTGCTGGAATTCCTGCGGCCGATCCCGCCGCTCGCCTATCTGCCGCTGGTCATCATCTGGTTCGGCATCGGCGAGCCGTCAAAGATCCTGGTGATCGCCATCGCCATGCTGGCGCCGGTCGCGCTGTCGACGGCTTCGGGCGTTCGCGGCGTCTCGCAGGAACGCGTCAACGCGGCCCGTTCGCTTGGCGCGACGCGGGCGCAGGTCATACGGCATGTGATCCTGCCCAGCGCCCTGCCCTCGATCCTGACCGGCCTGCGCATCGCGCTTGGCGCCGGCTGGTCGACCTTGGTCGCCGCCGAGCTGGTGGCGGCGACGCGCGGGCTTGGCTTCATGATCCAGTCGGCCGCCCAGTTCCTCGTCACCGACGTGGTGGTGATGGGCATCCTGGTGATCGCTGCCATCGCCTTCGTGCTCGAATTCATCATTCGCAGGCTCGAGCGCGCGCTCGTTCCATGGGCAGGACGGGAGTGAACAAAGGAGAGACAGTGATGGACCATTCCACCGCAACGCTGTTTGCCTTTCCTGGCAGCCGGCTTCGCCTGATCCAGGCCAGGGACAGTCAGGCGGCCGAGGACGAGCCCAGATCGCCAGTCCCCGTCCAATTGGACGCCGGGCGCAGCCGCCTGCCGCCGCGCGACGAAAGCTTCTACTGGGCCTGGCAGTATTGGTCACAGTGAATAGCGCGACCCGGCTCCCGCGCCATCTGGTCTGGTCCCTGCAACAAACCGCTGCGCACCCCGGTCCAAGCCCAAGGCTTGCTCTGAACGCCATGCATTGGGTCAACCGCGCGAACGGTTCGCCCACACCAATCCCACCAGCCCGACCAGCATGGCGACGATGCCGATATAGAGCCATTGCGACTGGCCGGTCATGAAGCTGCCGCCGACGAGGCCGATGCCTTGCAGCGACCAGAGCGCTCCAATGGCGAGCACCAACAACGCCAGCAGATTCTTGATCAATCTCATCGCCGGAATTTCCTTCCCAAGTCGATCGTCAATTGCGCCATGACCGTGATGCAAGAGCGAAAGGAAGCGACCCTATCGCGCTCACCTGACCTTGCATCTTAACGTCTGATCTTGATGACGACATCTCGAAGATCAGCGCGAAGATCATCGAAGACTCGCAACCAGCCAGCAGAAAACTCTGACAGACTGTTTCGCGCCGACTCCAAACGTGTGCCGCTGCCACGGAACTGCCGGGCCTTTGCCGCATTTCCTGCCTTATTCGCCTCCAACGGCTTGGGTCTGTCAACGGAGACATTCCCAAACATGAACAAAAACAAACAGACTGCGCTTGTCGCGGCGACGATCGCGGCTGGCCTCATGGTCGGCGCATCCACCTCCCCTGCCGCCGCTCAATGCGGCCGCGCCTCCTGGTACGCGCTGCACTCGAAGACCGCTTCGGGCGAGCGGATGAACCCGTCGGCGCTGACCGCGGCGCACCGCACCTTGCCTTTTGGCACCAAGCTGAAGGTCACCAACCGCAACAATGGCCGCAGCGTCGTCGTGCGCATCAACGACCGTGGCCCGTTCATCAAGGGGCGCGTGATCGACCTGTCGAAGGGCGCCGCCAGGCGGCTCGGCTTCATCAGTTCGGGCCATACTTCCGTGTGCACCGACCGCGTGTGATGCTTCTTGTGTCCGGCCAGCGCCGGACACGCCTTGCCTCGTTACGCCTTCGCAGTCGCACAATAAGCCGGCTCCCGCCGTTCAAAGCCGGATTTCAACACCTTAAACGAAAGTATGAGCATAAATCACGGCACATGACGTATTGCATCGCAGCAGTTTGTTGTTAACTTCCCCGCGAGAGATTCAAGGCTCGGCACTGCTGTCGTCCCTTCGGTCGCAGCAGCGGGGTTCTCGATGTTCTACCAGTTCTACGAATTGAACCACGCCGCCGTGCAACCAGCCCGCCTCTATGCCGATGCGGTGCGGATGCTCTACACCAATCCGCTGAATCCATTCACGCACACGTCCTGGGGCCGCTCGGTCGCGGCAACGGCCGAATTGTTCGAGCGCACGACGCGCCGCTACAGCAAGCCGCAATTCGGCCTGACCAAAACCGTGGTCGACTGGAAAAGCGTCGACGTCACCGAAAAGACGGTGTGGTCGCGGCCGTTCTGCAATCTGCTCCGCTTCGAGCGGGCGGTTCCCGCCGGCCGCCGGCCCGATCCGAAGCTGCTGATAGTGGCGCCGATGTCGGGCCATTATGCGACGCTGCTGCGCGGCACGGTCGAGGCGATGCTGCCCCATGCCGACGTGCACATCACCGACTGGGTGGACGCCCGCATGGTGCCGCTCAGCGATGGCAGCTTCGACCTCGACGACTACATCGACTACATCATAGACATGCTGCACGCGCTAGGCCCCGATACCCATGTCATGGCGGTATGCCAGCCTTCGGTGCCGGTGCTGGCGGCTGTGGCGCTGATGGAAACGCGCGGCGACCCGTTCGTTCCTTCGACAATGACGCTGATGGGCGGGCCGATCGACACCCGCCGCAATCCGACCGCGGTCAATCTTCTGGCCGAGGAAAAGGGCATCGACTGGTTCCGCGACAACGTCGTCATGCAGGCGCCGTGGCCGGTGCCGGGCTTCGGCCGTGAGGTCTATCCCGGCTTCCTGCAGCTTTCGGGCTTCATGAGCATGAACCTCGACCGCCACATCATCGCCCACAAGGACTTCTTCATGCATCTGGTGAAGCATGACGGCGACAATGCCGAGAAGCACCGCGACTTCTACGACGAATATATGGCGGTGATGGATCTGACGGCGGAGTTCTACCTGCAGACGGTCGACACCGTGTTTGTCCGCCACGCTTTGCCCAAGGGCGAAATGACGCATCGCGGCGTGGCCATCGATCCCTCAGCGATCCGCAATGTCGCCCTGTTCACCGTCGAGGGCGAGAACGACGACATTTCCGGCCTCGGCCAGACCCAGGCCGCACACGACCTCTGCGTCAACATCCCCGCGGACAGGCACGCTCATTACATGCAGCCGGCGGTCGGCCATTACGGCGTCTTCAACGGCTCGCGCTTCCGCTCCGAAATCGTGCCGCGCATCGTCGACTTCATCACCAGCTATGGCCGCCAGACCCGCGTTGCAGTGAAGCCGAAGCTGGTCCGCACCGCCAAAAAGTAAGAATGCACCTTATGAGGCCCGGATGGTAGCAGCCGCTCAAATCGACCTGTTGCACAATAGCCGCGTTTTCGGCCGTGCCGGTAACCATGTCGCAAATCTGGCCGTTCGTATAATTGACGGGACTGTGAATCGCCCTTAACGTTTCGTTAACAACAAGGGACGAGGGGGACAATGATTTCCTCACCAATGGCGAGAAAGGTGCGCGTGTGCGCACTCGCAGGGCTGGCACTTGCGGCAGGCTGGTCGACGGCGGCTTCGGCGGCCGGACCAATGGCAACCGGCGGCCCGACATCGCAGCCGATCGGCCATTACGATTTCTGCAAGACCAATCCGGCCGAATGCTCGATCCGCCCGGGCAATCTCGCCCCCGCCACCATGACCGGCTCGCTCTGGCGCAAGATGCTCAGCGTCAACGCCAGGGTCAACGCCGCCGTCAAGCCGATAAGCGACTTCGACATCTACGGCAAGGACGAGGTCTGGGCCTATCCGGCCAAGGGTGTCGGCGACTGTGAGGACTATGTCCTGGAGAAGCGCCGCGAATTGAACCGCATGGGCGTGTCTTACGCCGATCTTCTGATGACCGTGGTGCGCAAGCCCGACGGCGAGGGCCATGCAGTGCTGACGGTGCGCACGAGCAAGGGCGACTACATCCTCGACAATCTGGACGGAAAGGTCCGCGCGTGGGACCGGACCGGCTACCGCTTCCTCAAGCGGCAGGCGATCGACAATACCGGCCGCTGGGTCTCGATCCGTGATGGCCAGCAGGTTCTGGTCGGCGCGGTTCAGTAGCAGGCGATCACTTCGGCTGCTTCAAAGCGGCGCGGATCGATGCGGTGATGCGGCGAAGCTCGGCTTCGTCGAGTTTCTCGATGTTTTCGGCCAGCAGATTGGCAAGCTCGGTGGCGGCCGGGCTGAGGCCCGACGTGTCGAGCTTCACCCGCGGGTGCGAGGTTTCGGCCAGCCGCGCGAGCTCTTCCGCATCGTCCCATATGACGTTGAAATAGCCGATGATCTTCTGGATCAGCGTCCAGGTCGGTGCGCCGCGACGGCCATGCTCCAGCGCCGACAAATAGGCGGCGCTGACGCCGATCGCCTCGGCCATGGCCTTTTGACTGACGCCGCGCTCGCTTCGCAA
>NZ_RZTI01000068.1:0-31693 GCF_003997275.1 Mesorhizobium sp. M6A.T.Ce.TU.002.03.1.1 | reverse complement strand
ACCAAGGACGAAGGTGGCCGTCACACGCCGTTCTTCACCAACTACCGTCCGCAGTTCTATTTCCGCACGACCGACGTGACCGGCATCGTGTCGCTGCCGGAAGGCACCGAGATGGTGATGCCGGGCGACAACATCACGGTCGATGTCGAGCTGATCGTGCCGATCGCCATGGAAGAGAAGCTGCGCTTCGCCATCCGTGAAGGCGGCCGCACCGTCGGTGCCGGCATCGTCGTCACCATCAAAGAGTAATTTGGACTTAAACCGATCTGTCGCGGGCGCTGCCCGCGCCGCGCCAGAACAAGGAAGTGACGCATGAACGGACAGAATATCCGCATCCGCCTGAAGGCGTTTGATCACCGGGTGCTTGACGCCTCGACGCGGGAAATCGTGTCGACGGCCAAGCGCACCGGCGCCAACGTCCGCGGCCCCATTCCGCTGCCGACGCGGATCGAAAAGTTCACGGTCAACCGGTCGCCTCACGTCGACAAGAAGAGCCGCGAGCAGTTCGAGATGCGCACGCACAAGCGTCTGCTCGATATCGTTGACCCGACCCCGCAGACGGTCGACGCTTTGATGAAGCTCGATCTTGCCGCCGGTGTCGACGTCGAGATCAAGCTCTAAGGAACCAGAGGGGCGGGGCGACCCGGAACTCTGAAGGAACAAGAGGCGTGGAGGGGCGACAGCCCCGACAGGGAACTCTAAAGGAATTGAACCGATGCGTTCAGGTGTGATTGCAAAGAAGGTGGGAATGACCCGCATCTACAACGATGCCGGGGAACATGTTCCCGTCACTGTTCTCCAGATGGAGAACTGCCAGGTCGTGGCGCAGCGCACGCAGGAGAAGAACGGCTATACCGCCGTCCAGCTCGGCGTTGGCCTTGCCAAGGTGAAGAACACGTCGAAGGCGATGCGCGGCCATTTCGCGACGGCTTCCGTCGAGCCGAAGGCCAAGGTTGCCGAATTCCGTGTCTCCGCCGACAACATGATCGATGTCGGCGCCGAGATCACCGTCGATCATTTCGTCGCCGGCCAGAAGGTCGATGTGACGGGAACCACGATCGGCAAGGGTTTCCAGGGCGTTATCAAGCGGCACCACATGGGCGGTGGCCGCGCGACCCACGGCAACTCGGTCTCGCACCGCACGCACGGCTCGACCGGCCAGCGCCAGGATCCGGGCAAGGTGTTCAAGGGCAAGCATATGGCTGGCCACATGGGTGACACCCGCGTCACAACGCAGAATGTCGAGGTCGTCTCGACCGATGCCGATCGCGGTCTGATCCTGATCCGCGGCGCGGTTCCTGGTTCGAAGGGTGCCTGGATCCTGGTCCGCGACGCGGCCAAGGTTGCGCTGCCGGCCAATGCGCCGAAGCCCGCCGCAATCCGCGCCATTGCGACCAATGATGGCGCCAAGAACGATGCCCCGGCCACAGTAGATGCCCCGGCCACAGAGGGAGCGGAATAATGGACCTCAAGATCACAACGCTTGGCGGCAAAGACGCCGGCAAGGTGAAACTCTCCGAGGAGATTTTCGGCCTTGATCCGCGCGAGGACATTCTGCAGCGCGTCGTGCGCTGGCAGCTTGCCAAGAAGCAGCAGGGCACGCACAAGACCAAGGGTCGCGCCGAGATCGCTCGGACCGGCGCCAAGATGTACAAGCAGAAGGGTACGGGCCGCGCCCGCCACCATTCGGCACGCGCTCCGCAGTTCCGCGGCGGCGGCAAGGCCCACGGTCCGGTCGTCCGCAGCCACGAGCACGATTTGCCGAAGAAGGTGCGTGCGCTGGGCCTCAAGCATGCTCTTTCGGCCAAGGCCAAGAGCGCATCGCTCATCATTATCGACGAGTTGATGATGACTGAGGCCAAGACCAAGGCGCTGATCGCGAATTTCGCGACGCTGGGCCTGTCCAACGCCCTGCTGATCGGCGGCGCCGAGCTCGATAAGAACTTCAAGCTGGCGGCGACGAACATCCCGAACATCGACGTGCTGCCCATCCAGGGCATCAACGTCTACGACATTCTGCGCCGCGGCACGCTGGTCCTCTCGAAGGCCGCCGTCGAGGCTCTCGAGGAGCGCTTCAAATGACCGACCTTCGTCACTACGACGTGATCGTCTCGCCGGCGATCACCGAAAAGTCGACCATGGCTTCCGAGCAGAACCAGGTCGTCTTCAACGTCGCCAAGAAGGCGTCGAAGCCGGAAATCAAGGCCGCCGTCGAAGCGCTGTTCGGCGTCAAGGTGATGGCCGTGAACACGCTTGTCCGCAAGGGCAAGATCAAGCGCTTCCGCGGCACGATCGGCCGCCAGAGCGACGTCAAGAAGGCGATTGTGACGCTGGCCGACGGCCAGTCGATCGACGTCGCGACGGGTCTCTGAGCAAGACCGCGAGGACAACAAACATGGCACTGAAAAAATTCAACCCGATAACGCCGAGCACCCGCCAGCTGGTCATCGTCGATCGCTCGGGCCTCTATAAGGGCAAGCCCGTCAAGGGCCTGACCGAAGGCCTGACCAAGTCGGGCGGCCGCAACAATTACGGCCGCATTACGGCCCGCTTCATCGGCGGCGGTCACAAGCGCACGTACCGCATCATCGACTTCAAGCGCCGCAAGTTCGACGTTGTCGGCACGGTCGAGCGTATCGAATACGATCCGAACCGCAGCGCCTTCATCGCGCTGATCAAGTATGACGATGGCGAGCTGTCCTACATCATCGCTCCGCAGCGCCTTGCTGCCGGCGACAAGATCGTGGCCGGCGAAGCGGTCGACGTGAAGCCGGGCAATGCGATGCCGCTGGCCTCGATGCCGGTCGGCACGATCGTCCACAACATCGAGCTGAAGCCGGGCAAGGGCGCCCAGGTTGCCCGTTCGGCTGGCGGTTATGCCCAGCTCGTCGGCCGTGACCAGGGCATGGCGATCCTGCGCCTGAATTCGGGTGAGCAGCGTGTCGTCCACGGCTCGTGCATGGCCACTGTCGGCGCCGTGTCCAACCCGGACCACGGCAACATCAATGACGGCAAGGCAGGCCGCACGGTGTGGCGGGGAAAACGTCCGCACAATCGCGGCGTGACCATGAACCCGGTCGACCATCCGCATGGCGGCGGCGAAGGCCGCACCTCGGGTGGCCGCCATCCGGTTTCGCCTTGGGGCAAGCCGACCAAGGGCAAGAAGACGCGGTCCAATAAGGCGACCGACAAGTTCATCCTGCGCTCGCGCCATCAGCGCAAGAGCTAAGAAGAGGTAACGCCAAGTGACTCGTTCGATTTGGAAAGGCCCCTTCATTGACGGCTACCTTCTCAAGAAGGTGGACAAGGTTCGTGAAGGTGGTCGCAATGAGGTGATCAAGATGTGGAGCCGTCGCTCCACCATCCTGCCGCAGTTCGTCGGCTTCACCTTCGGTGTCTACAACGGCCAGAAGCACGTTCCCGTTTCGGTGAACGAGGACATGGTCGGCCACAAGTTCGGTGAATTCGCTCCGACCCGGACCTATTACGGTCATGGCGCGGATAAGAAGGCGAAGAGGAAATAATCATGGGCAAGGCCAAAGCTCCGCGCAGGCTTGCTGACAACGAAGCGCGCGCCGTGTTGCGCACGATCCGTATCAGCCCGCAGAAGCTGAACCTCGTTGCCGCGCTGATCCGCGGCAAGAAGGTCGCGACAGCGCTTTCCGATCTCGAATTCTCGGCCAAGCGGATTTCCGGCACGGTCAAGAAGACGCTGGAATCGGCGATCGCCAACGCGGAAAACAACCACGACCTCGACGTCGATGCGCTGATCGTGGCGGAAGCCTATGTCGGCAAGTCGATCGTCATGAAGCGGTTCCATGCCCGTGGCCGTGGTCGCGCCAGCCGTATCGAGAAGCCGTTCTCGCACCTCACGATCGTCGTTCGTGAAGTCGAAGAAAAAGGGGAGGCCGCATAATGGGCCAGAAAGTCAATCCGATCGGTCTGCGTCTCGGCATCAACCGCACCTGGGATTCGCGCTGGTTCGCGAACACCGGCGAGTACGGCAAGCTGCTGCATGAGGACATCAAGATCCGCAAGTACCTTGAGAAGGAACTCAAGCAGGCTGCGATTTCGAAGGTCGTGATCGAGCGTCCGCACAAGAAGTGCCGCGTCACCATCCATGCGGCGCGTCCGGGCCTGATCATCGGCAAGAAGGGCGCCGACATCGAAAAGCTTCGCAAGAAGCTGATGGAGATGACGAAGTCTGAGACGCATTTGAACATCGTCGAGGTGCGCAAGCCCGAGATTGACGCGACGCTGGTCGCCCAGTCGATCGCCCAGCAGCTCGAGCGCCGCATTGCGTTCCGCCGCGCCATGAAGCGCGCCGTGCAGTCTGCGATGCGCCTCGGTGCCGAAGGCATCCGCATCAACTGCGCAGGCCGTCTCGGCGGCGCCGAGATCGCGCGCATGGAATGGTACCGCGAAGGTCGCGTGCCGCTGCATACGCTGCGCGCCGACGTCGACTACGGCACGGCCGAGGCGCACACCGCCTACGGCATCTGCGGCGTCAAGGTCTGGGTGTTCAAGGGCGAAATCCTCGAGCACGACCCGATGGCTTCGGAGCGCCGCGCGACCGAGGGCGATCATGCGCATGGCGGTGGTGGTGAGCGCGAACGCGGTCGCCGTCGCGAAAACGCCTGAGACAGTTGAGAATTTGGAGTTAGAACGATGCTGCAGCCAAAGCGCACAAAGTTCCGCAAGCAGTTCAAGGGTCGTATCCATGGTGCCGCCAAGGGTGGCACCAATCTGGATTTCGGCGGTTTCGGGCTGAAGGCGCTTGAGCCGAACCGCGTCACCGCGCGCGAGATCGAGGCGGCCCGCCGCGCGATCACTCGTGAGATGAAGCGCGCCGGCCGCGTCTGGATCCGTATCTTTCCGGACGTGCCGGTGACGTCGAAGCCGACCGAAGTCCGCATGGGCAAGGGCAAGGGCGCGGTCGATTACTGGGCGGCGCGCGTCAAGCCCGGCCGTATCATGTTCGAGATCGACGGCGTCAATGAGGAAACCGCCCGTGAGGCGCTGCGTCTCGGCGCGGCCAAGCTCTCGGTCAGGACGCGCTTCGTACAGCGCATCGCAGAATAAGGACGGGCTGATCATGAAAGCCGAAGACATCCGGACCAAGACCCAGGACCAGCTGACCGACGATCTGGCCAGCCTGAAGAAGGAGCAGTTCAACCTGCGCTTCCAGAAGGCCACCGGCCAGCTCGAGAAGACCGCTCGCGTGAGGCAGGTCCGTAAGGACATTGCGCGTATCAAGACCATCGCTGCGGAAAAATCCGCGGCTAAGAAGGCTTAAGGACGAAAACCATGCCAAAGCGCATTCTGCAGGGCACCGTCGTCAGCGACAAGAACGAGAAGACGGTTGTCGTCAAGGTCGAACGGCGCTTCACGCATCCCGTGATGAAGAAGACCGTGCGCATGACCAAGAAGTACAAGGCGCACGACGAGAACAACGCCCACAAGGTCGGCGATCAGGTGTTCATCCAGGAATCGAAGCCGATTTCCAAGGACAAGCGCTGGACCGTAGTGTCTTCGGACCAGGCGTAAACAACGAATTTTGGACAGACCGGGGAGGGGCTTTGAGCCCGTCCCGTTAGAAGAGAAGAAGGCGGCCAGTCATGATTCAGATGCAAACAAACCTCGACGTCGCGGATAATTCCGGCGCTCGTCGTGTCATGTGCATCAAGGTGCTGGGCGGCTCGAAGCGGAAATACGCTTCCGTGGGCGACATCATCGTGGTGTCGATCAAGGAAGCCATCCCGCGCGGCCGCGTCAAGAAGGGCGATGTGATGAAGGCGGTCGTGGTTCGCACGGCCAAGGACATCCGCCGCCCGGACGGCAGCGTGATCCGTTTCGACAAGAACGCGGCCGTTCTCGTCGACAACAAGAAAGAGCCAATCGGCACGCGTATCTTCGGACCGGTTCCGCGCGAACTCCGCGCCAAGAACCACATGAAGATCATCTCGCTCGCGCCTGAAGTGCTGTAAGGAGCCGGACCAATGCAGAAGATTAGAAAAGGCGACAAGGTCGTCGTGCTGGCCGGCAAGGACAAGGGCCGTTCGGGCGAAGTCCTCTCGGTACAGCCGAAGGAAGACACCGCGCTGGTGCGCGGCGTCAACATGATCCGTCGTCACCAGAAGCAGTCCCAGTCCCAAGAGGGCGGGATCATCACCAAGGAAGCGCCGATCCAGCTGTCGAACATCGCGCTGGCCGACCCCAAGGATGGCAAGCCGACCCGCGTCGGTTTCATCTTCCAGAAGGACGGCAAGAAGGTGCGCGTCGCCAAGCGCTCGGGAGAAGTCATCAATGGCTAAGTCTCAAACCAAGCAGGCGACTGCTCAGAACACGCCGCGCCTCAAGCAGGTCTACAACGAGACCATTCGCAAGGCGCTGCAGGAGCAGTTCGGCTACGAGAACGAGATGCAGGTTCCGCGCATCGACAAGATCGTGCTGAACATGGGCGTCGGCGAAGCCACCGGCGATTCGAAGAAGCCTTCGATCGCTGCGGAAGATCTTGCGATGATCGCCGGCCAGAAGGCCGTCGTCACCCACGCCCGCAATTCGATCGCCGGCTTCAAGGTCCGCGAAAAGATGCCGATCGGCGCCAAGGTCACGCTGCGCAAGGAACGCATGTACGAGTTCCTCGACCGCCTCGTGAACATCGCGCTGCCGCGCGTCCGCGACTTCCGCGGGCTCAATCCGAAGAGCTTCGATGGCCGTGGCAACTATGCCATGGGCATCAAGGAACACATCGTGTTCCCGGAGATCAACTACGACAAGGTTGATCAGATCTGGGGCATGGACGTCATCGTTTGTACGACTGCGAAGACGGACGACGAAGCCAGGGCATTGCTCAAGGCCTTCAACTTCCCCTTCCGCCAGTAACGGCAGCGAGAAAAGGAAAAAATCTGAAATGGCAAAGACCAGCTCAGTCGAGAAGAACAACAGGCGCCGCAAGCTTGTGGACCAGTACGCTGCCAAGCGTAAGGCCCTCAAGGCGATCATCATGGATCAGTCCAAGCCGATGGAAGAGCGCTTCCGCGCTCAGCTGAAGCTTGCGGCACTGCCGCGCAACTCGGCCAAGATCCGCATCCGCAACCGCTGCGAAGTCACCGGACGTCCGCGTGCCTACTATCGCAAGCTCAAAGTATCGCGCATCGCGCTTCGGGATCTCGGCAATAACGGCCAGATCCCGGGCCTGGTCAAGTCGAGCTGGTAAGGAGGACATAACATGTCATTGAGCGATCCTCTCGGCGATATGCTGACCCGCATCCGCAACGCCTATGGCCGCAAGAAGTCGAGCGTTTCGACGCCGGCTTCGCGCCTGCGTACCCGCGTCCTCGACGTGCTGAAGGCGGAAGGCTATATCCGCGACTACAGCCAGACCGACTTCGACAACGGCAAGTCCGAAATCGAGATCGAGCTGAAGTATTTCGACGGTGCGCCGGTCGTGCGCGAAATCGCCCGCGTCTCGAAGCCGGGCCGTCGCGTCTACGTTTCGGCGAAGTCGATCCCGCACGTCGCCAACGGCCTCGGCATCGCCATCCTTTCGACGCCGAAGGGCGTGATGGCCGACCACGAAGCGCGTGAACAGAATGTCGGCGGGGAAATCCTCTGCCAGATCTTCTGATCTGGCAGCGAGATCCCGAAAAGTGGTTACCGGTTTTCGGGCAAGATCTCGCTCGAAAATAGAGACCTGAAACAAGAGAAGTGACGAGGACAACAAAATGTCTCGTATTGGAAAGAAACCCGTTTCGCTGCCGCAGGGCGTGACCGCGACCGTTGACGGCCAGACCGTCACGGCGAAGGGCCCCAAGGGTGAGCTGAAGTTCGTGGTGAACGACGAAGTGCTGGTCAAGATGGAAGGCAGCGAGATCGCTGTCCAGCCGCGCGACCAGACCAAGACCGCCCGCTCCAAATGGGGTATGTCGCGCACGCAGATCGTCAATATCCTGCAGGGCGTCAAGGACGGCTTCGAAAAGAAGCTCGAGATCACCGGCGTCGGCTATCGCGCCGCCATGCAGGGCAAGAACCTGCAGCTTGCGCTCGGCTTCAGCCATGACGTCGTCTACGAAACGCCGCAGGACATCACGATCACCGTGCCGAAGCCGACGGAAATCACCGTGACCGGCATCGACAAGCAGAAGGTCGGCCAGGTTGCTGCCGAGATCCGCGAATATCGCGGTCCCGAGCCGTACAAGGGCAAGGGCGTTCGTTACGCTGGCGAGAAGATCGTCCGCAAGGAAGGCAAGAAGAAGTAATTTCAACGCCGCGGGGAGCGGTCGCGGGAGGCTTGTCCTACCGCACAGGGTTGCCCCCGTTTTTTGAAGGCAAGGAACTGATATCATGGGCTCGAAAGAATCCACCCAACGCCGCGCTCAGCGCGTCCGCCGCCAGATCAAGAAGGTCGCAGGCGAGCGTCCGCGCCTGTCGGTCCACCGCACGTCGAAGAACATCTACGTGCAGGTCATCGACGACGCCAAGGGCCACACCATCGCTGCCGCCTCGACGCTGGAGAAGGACCTCAAGGGTTCGCTCAAGACCGGTGCCGACACTGCCGCCGCAGTGGCAATCGGCAAGTTGATTGCCGAGCGCGCTTCGAAGGCCGGCGTCAAGGAAGTTGTCTTCGACCGCGGACCGTACATCTATCACGGCCGCGTCAAGGCACTGGCCGAGGCTGCCCGTGAAGGCGGCTTGAGCTTCTAAAAAGTTTCGCCCCCGGCAACCCCACAGAGGGAACCGGATATCATCATCAACCGTGCTTCCGGAAAAAAACAAGGAACAGGATATGGCACAGGAACGTAGGGATGGCGGCCGCGGCCGTGATCGCGAAGAGCGCGACGACGGCATGGTGGACAAGCTCGTCCACATCAACCGCGTCGCCAAGGTCGTCAAGGGCGGCCGGCGCTTCGGCTTTGCAGCACTCGTCGTCGTCGGCGACCAGAAGGGCCGCGTCGGCTTCGGTCATGGCAAGGCGCGCGAAGTGCCTGAGGCGATCCGCAAGGCGACCGAATCGGCCAAGCGCGACATGATCTTCGTGCCGCTGCGCTCGGGCCGTACGCTGCACCACGACGTCGAGGGACGTTGGGGAGCCGGACGCGTTCTGCTGCGCGCTGCCAAGCAGGGTACCGGCATCATCGCCGGCGGGCCGATGCGCGCCGTCTTCGAGACGCTAGGCATGCATGACGTGGTTGCCAAGTCGATGGGTTCGTCGAACCCGTACAACATGGTTCGCGCCACCTTCGACGCGCTGAAGAGCCAGATGCATCCCAAAGATGTGGCCGCTGCGCGCGGCATCAAGTATTCGACCCTTCAGGCCCGCCGCGGCACCGCCGTTGCGGCCGAAGAATAGTCGATCTGACCAGGGATTTTGACCATGGCCAAGAAAGCAACCAAGACCATCACCGTCGAGCAGATCGGTTCGCCGATCCGCCGGCCGAAGGAGCAGCGCGCGACGCTGGTCGGCCTCGGCCTCAACAAGATGCACAAGCAGCGCACGCTGGAGGACACCCCCTCCGTGCGCGGCATGATCGCTGCCGTCCAGCATCTCGTCCGCGTCGTGGACGAGGGCTGAGCCAGAGCGCAGGAGAACTCAGATGAAACTCAACGATCTGCGTGACAAGGACGGCGCGACGCATTCCAAGAAGCGTCTCGGCCGCGGCATCGGTTCCGGCTCGGGCAAGACCGCCGGTCGCGGCGTCAAGGGTCAGAAGGCGCGCTCCGGCGTCGCCATCAACGGCTTCGAGGGCGGCCAGATGCCGCTCTACCGGCGTCTGCCGAAGCGTGGCTTCAACAACATCTTCGCCAAGAGCTTCACTGTCGTGTCGCTGGCCCGCATCCAGGCCGCGCTCGACGCCAAGAAGCTCGACGCCAAGACGACTGTGACGGCCGAAGCGCTGGTCGCTGCCGGCGTCATTCGCCGCGTCAAGGACGGCGTGCGCATCCTCTCCGACGGCGACATCAAGTCGAAACTCGCCTTCGACGTGGCCGGCGCCTCCAAGGCTGCCATCGAGAAGATCGAAAAGGCCGGCGGTTCGGTGAAGCTGCCGGAAAAGGCAGCCGCCGAGTAACGTCGATTTGAAGCGCGATCGGCAAGAGTGGGATACGTTTCGCTTTTGATTGCGCTTTGATCCGACCAATATGGCGGCCGCGTCAACGCGGCCGCTTGCATGTTTGCAGTCCGGAGCTTATCTCGTGAGCTTCGGTGACACGCGCCGCCTGAGTTGCGGGCCATCGAGCGTGACCAAGCGGAGAATCAGGCATGGCTTCGGCTGCTGAACAACTAGCCTCGAATCTGAATTTCTCGGCCTTCGCCAAGGCGGAGGATCTGAAGAAGCGCATCTGGTTCACCATCGGTGCGCTGCTCGTCTACCGCCTCGGCACCTATATCCCGCTGCCCGGCATCAATCCCGACGCTTTCGCCCAGGCCTTCTCGTCGCAGAGCAAGGGCGTGCTCGGCATGTTCAACATGTTCGCCGGCGGCGCCGTGGAGCGCATGGCGATCTTTGCCCTCGGCATCATGCCCTATATCTCCGCTTCCATCATCATGCAGCTGATGACCTCCGTCATCCCGTCGCTGGAAGCGCTGAAGAAGGAAGGCGAGCAGGGCCGCAAGGTCATCAACCAGTACACGCGCTACGGCACCGTGCTTTTAGCGCTGGTCCAGGCCTATGGCATTTCGGTCGGACTGGAAGGCGGCAACGGCATCGTCAGCGATCCAGGCATGTTCTTCCGCGTCTCGACGGTCATCACGCTGGTCGGCGGCACCATGTTCCTGATGTGGCTCGGCGAGCAGATCACCGCCCGCGGCATCGGCAACGGCATTTCGCTGATCATCTTTTCCGGCATCGTCGCCGGCCTGCCGCAAGCCATCTCCGGTACGCTGGAACTTGGCCGCACCGGCGCGCTGTCGACCGGCCTGATCCTGGCGATCATCGTTCTCGCCGTCGTCGTCATCGCGCTGATCGTGTTCTTCGAGCGCGCCCAGCGGCGCTTGCTGATCCAGTATCCGAAGCGCCAGGTCGGCAACCGCATGTTCCAGGGCGACACTTCGCACCTGCCGCTCAAGCTCAATACGGCCGGCGTCATTCCGCCGATCTTCGCCTCTTCGCTGCTGTTGCTGCCGGCGACGGTCGCAGGCTTCTCGCAGACCACCAACATGCCAGCCTGGGCCAGCACCGTGCTCGCGGCACTCGGCCATGGCCAGCCGCTCTACATGGCGTTCTATGCGGCGATGATCGTGTTTTTCGCCTTCTTCTATACGGCGATCGTCTTCAACCCGAAGGACACCGCCGACCAGCTCAAGAAGCATTCGGGTTTCATTCCGGGCTACCGTCCGGGCGAGCGCACGGCCGATTACATCGACTATGTTCTCACCCGCATCACCGTCGTCGGCGCCATCTATCTGGTGCTGGTGTGTCTGCTGCCCGAGTTCCTGATTTCAGCGACTGGCGTACCATTCTACCTCGGTGGCACATCGCTTCTGATCGTGGTCAGTGTAACGCTCGATACGGTGGCGCAGATTCAGGGTCACCTGATCGCGCATCAGTATGAGGGCCTGATCAAGAAGTCGAAGCTGCGCGGGGGGAAAAAGGCCAGATGAGGTTGATATTGCTTGGACCGCCAGGGGCGGGCAAGGGGACGCAAGCACAAAGACTGGTAGAAAAATACGGCATACCCCAACTCTCCACGGGCGATATGCTGCGCGCTGCTGTCCAGGCCGGCACCGATGTCGGCAAACGCGCCAAGGCGGTGATGGACGCGGGCGAACTGGTCTCCGACGCCATCGTCAACGCCATCGTGGCCGAGCGGATCGATCAGGCCGATTGCGCCGGGGGATTCATCCTTGACGGATACCCGCGAACCTTGGTGCAAGCGGACGCGGTTGAATCGATGCTCTCGGATCGCGGCCTCACGCTCGACGCTGTCATCGAACTCGTCGTCGACGACAAGGCACTGGTTGGTCGAATCGGCAAGCGCGCCGAACAGGCCAAGGCCGCGGGTCTGCCGGTACGCAAAGACGACAATCCGGCGGTGTTCGAAGAGCGCCTGAGGGAGTACTACAAGAAAACGTCGCCGCTGATCGGCTACTACTATGCCAAGGGCAAGCTGAGAGGTGTCGACGGAATGGCCGACATTGATGCGGTGACGCAACAGATCGAAGTGGTGCTCGCGGCCGCGACCCAAGGGGCGGCAAACGGAAAATAAACGATTACGCTTGACTGGAGCGGCTCGCTGGGGTATGGCGGCCCGTCTTCCTATCAGGCATGAGGCTTGCTTGCCCGCAAGGGCAAGGCAGCCGCTTTGAACTGGAAACTCCCGCATGGGCCGGCCTCCACCGGACGCGGGGCAACTTTGATAGCGCCGGCTTGTCCGGCCCACATGGAGAAGAGAAGAACATGGCTCGTATAGCTGGCGTTAACATTCCGACCAACAAGCGCGTCGTCATTGCGCTTCAGTACATTCACGGCATTGGCAAGAACTTCGCCCAGGAGATCGTCGACAAGGTCGGCATCCCGGCCGAGCGCCGCGTCAACCAGCTGACCGACGCGGAAGTGCTGCAGATCCGCGAGACGATCGACCGCGACTATCAGGTCGAGGGCGATCTGCGCCGCGAAGTGTCGATGAACATCAAGCGGCTCATGGACCTCGGCTGCTATCGCGGCCTGCGTCATCGCCGCTCGCTGCCGGTTCGCGGCCAGCGCACGCACACCAATGCGCGCACCCGCAAGGGCCCGGCCAAGTCGATCGCCGGCAAGAAGAAGTAATTTAGGGGAATATGGGAGTAGGGCAGTAAGGCAGTATGTAATGCGGCGCGGTTCGTCTGCGGCCAGACATACTCCCTACTGCCCTATTCCCCTACTCCCTTAGCAAGGTGGAGCCGCTGGCATTACGGCGGTGTAGAGATCAACTGAAAGGACCATCATGGCCAAGGAAGCCACACGTGTTCGCCGTCGCGAACGCAAGAATATCTCGTCGGGCGTTGCCCACGTCAACTCGACCTTCAACAACACGATGATCACCATCACCGACGCGCAGGGCAATTCGATTGCCTGGTCGTCGGCGGGAGCCCAGGGCTTCAAGGGGTCTCGCAAGTCGACGCCGTTCGCTGCCCAGATGGCTGCCGAAGACGTCGCCAAGAAGGCCCAGGAACACGGCATGCGCATGCTCGAGGTCGAGGTCTGCGGACCCGGCTCCGGTCGTGAATCGGCGCTGCGCGCGCTGCAGGCAGCCGGCTTCACCATCACCTCGATCCGTGATGTGACGCCGATCCCGCACAATGGCTGCCGCCCGCGCAAGAAGCGCCGCGTCTAAAGCATGTCGCCCAAAAGTGCGCAGCGGTTTTGGGGCAACGACATGCATAAAAACAGAGACCTAAAGCGCGACGCGCTTTAGGAAATTACCGAACGCCGCGCGAACGCCCAGTTGCGTTCCTCCACGGCATTCCAGGTCGCCCGCCACGATTGGATGGTGGCGGGTCAACGGAAGGAAAGTATTATGATCCAGAAAAATTGGCAGGAACTGATCAAGCCGAACAAGATCGAGTTTTCGTCGAAGAAGAAGACGCTGACCACGCTGGTCGCCGAGCCGCTCGAGCGCGGCTTTGGTCTTACCCTCGGCAATGCGCTGCGTCGCGTGCTTCTGTCTTCGTTGCGTGGCGCGGCTGTGACCGCCGTGCAGATCGACGGCGTTCTGCATGAATTCTCGTCCATCGCCGGCGTGCGCGAGGACGTGACCGACATCGTCTTGAACATCAAGGAAATCGCCATCCGCATGGAAGGCGACGGCCCCAAGCGCATGGTCGTGCGCAAGCAGGGACCGGGCGCCGTTCTCGCCGGCGACATCCAGACGGTCGGCGACGTCGAGATCCTCAACCCCGACCACGTCATCTGCACGCTGGACGAAGGCGCTGAAATCCGCATGGAGTTCACTGTCGATACCGGCAAGGGCTACGTTCCGGCCGACCGCAATCGCGCCGAAGACGCGCCGATCGGCCTCATCCCGGTCGACAGCCTCTACTCGCCGGTCAAGAAGGTTTCCTACAAGGTCGAGAACACCCGCGAGGGCCAGGTTCTCGACTATGACAAGCTGACCATGACGATCGACACCGACGGTTCGATCTCGGGCGAGGACGCGGTGGCTTTCGCCGCTCGCATCCTGCAGGATCAGCTTGGCCTGTTCGTCAATTTCGACGAGCCGCAGAAGGAAGTCGCCGCCGAGCAGGTGACCGAGCTTGCCTTCAACCCGGCGCTGCTCAAGAAGGTCGACGAGCTCGAGCTTTCGGTGCGTTCGGCCAACTGCCTGAAGAACGACAACATCGTCTATATCGGCGACCTGATCCAGAAGACCGAAGCCGAGATGCTGCGCACCCCGAACTTCGGCCGCAAGTCGCTGAACGAGATCAAGGAAGTCTTGGCGGCGATGGGCCTGCACCTCGGCATGGAAGTGCCGGATTGGCCGCCGGAAAACATCGAAGACCTCGCCAAGCGTTACGAAGATCAATATTGAGCATGATCCCGAAAAGTTGCAGACTTTTCGGGCAAGATCATGCGGCTAACCAACTGAGGCTGTGGCCTCTTGAACCCGGAATGAAGGAGAAGAGCCATGCGCCACGGATTTAAAGGCCGCCGGTTCGCCCGCAGCATAAGCCATCGCAAATCGATGTTTGCCAACCTTGCCGTATCGCTCATCGAGCATGAGCAGATCCTCACCACATTGCCGAAGGCGAAGGATCTGCGTCCGATCGTCGAGAAGCTGGTGACGCTCGGCAAGCGCGGTGATCTGCATGCCCGCCGTCAGGTGATTGCCCAGATCGGCAATGAAGGCGTCGTCAAGCGTCTGTTCGACACGATCGCGCCGCGCTACGCCACCCGCAACGGCGGTTATCTGCGCATCATGAAGGCGGGCTTCCGCCACGGTGACAATGCCGCCATGGCGGTCATCGAGTTCGTCGATCGCGACACCTCGGCCAAAGGCGCCGGCGACCGTGCCCGCATCGAGGCCGAAGGCACCGACGAGGAAGCCGCAGCTGCATAAGCTTCGGTTTCTCCTGAGTGAGTTTAAGGGGCCTGCGGGCCCCTTTTCGCATTCCGGAAGCGGCAAGGAGCATTTGCTGCGACTTCTTGGCTCAGCTCATGCCTTTCCGCCCAAAATAATCGGATTTCAGCGCCTTAGCCTTTCATTTTGCACAATCGTCGGGACAATGGCGCCCGACCCGGAGGATTCGGAATGCACGTAAAACGGCTGTCCCTTGTTCTACTCTGCGCCTTGATGGCGCTGGCAGTCGTGCCGGCGGCCAGGCAGGCGCTGGCGCAGGACACCAAAGCCGATCCCGGCCTGTCCGATGTGCTGACCGACCTGCTGCGCGGCGCCGAAGGCGAAAATGCCACCTCCGGTCCAGACAAGCGCGTGCCATTCGGCCGCGAGGAGGTGCAACTGTCCTTCGCGCCGCTGGTCAAGCAGACGGCGCCGGCCGTGGTCAATGTCTATGCCTCGCAAACGGCCAAGATGAGATCGCCCTTCGACGGCGATCCGTTCTTCGAAGAGTTCTTCGGCCGTTCGCAGCCGCGTGCGCAGTCCTCGCTCGGCTCCGGCGTGCTGGTCGATCCGACAGGCATAGTGGTCACCAATTTCCACGTCATCAAGGATGCCGATCAGGTCAAGGTCGCTACCGCGGACGGGCGTGAATTCGACAGCAAGGTGCTGCTCAAGGACGAGACGCTTGACCTCGCTGTGCTCAAGATCTCCGCCGACAAGCCATTTCCGGTCGTCGCCATCGGTGATTCCGATGCGCTCGAGGTTGGCGACCTGTTGCTGGCCATCGGCAATCCCTTCGGTGTCGGCCAGACCACAACCAGCGGCATTGTTTCGGCGCTTGCCCGCAGCCACATCGGCGTTTCCGATTCCAGTTTCTTCATCCAGACCGACGCCGCGATCAATCCCGGCAACTCCGGCGGCGCGCTGATCAACATGGGCGGCCAGCTCGTCGGCATCAACACGGCGATCTACAGCCGTAGCGGCGGCTCGATCGGCATCGGCTTTGCTATTCCTTCCAACATGGTTCGCGCTTTTGCCGATGCGGCCAAGGCCGGGCGCGACTTCTTCGAGCGGCCCTATATCGGCGCCGAATTCGAGCGCGTGACGCCGCAGATCGCCGAATCGCTCGGCATGGAGACCTCGACCGGCGCGCTGGTCTCGTCTGTCGAAGCAGCAGGGCCGGCGGCCACGGCGGGGCTCAAGGCCGGTGACGTCGTGTTGTCGCTCAACGGCACGCCGGTCGAGAGTATCGAGGCGCTGGATTACCGGATGGCGACGCTGTCGATCGGCACCAGTGCCAGCTTCGCCGTGCTGAGCAAAGGCCAGCAAGCGACGATGGACATCGCGCTGCAGCGCGCTCCGGAAGGTGCAAAACTTGCGGAAGTGACGCTGCGCGGCCGCAGCCCGTTTTCCGGTGCCAAGGTTGCTGAACTGTCGCCTCGGCTCGCTCAGCGGCTAGGCATGCGCACGGATGCCAAGGGCGTTACCGTGATCGACATCAATCGTGGCTCGCCCGCAGCCGGCTTCGGCTTCCAGCCGGGCGACATCGTTCGCGAGGTCAATGGCTTGACCATCGATACCGCAGCGACCCTGGAACAGGCATCCATGCAGGAGACTCGCTGGTGGCGCTTTACCGTCGAGCGCGGCGGGCAGATACTGCGCCAGGTGTTGCGTTACTAAGCCCGAACTCGATCCTTCGGACGAGATCGCGCTCCAGCGAAAAGAAGTGCATGGCCGATCTGTTCAGTGTCGATGAACCGGAAAAAGCGCCGCCCGGCAGGCCGCTGGCCGACCGACTGCGCCCGAAGAACCTTGCCGAGGTCGTTGGCCAGGAGCATCTGACCGGGCCTGACGGCGCACTGACGCGGCTCATCGGCTCAGGCTCGCTCGGCTCGATGATCTTCTGGGGGCCGCCGGGGACGGGCAAGACTACCGTCGCGCGGTTGCTTGCCGGCGAAACCAGCCTTGCCTTCGAGCAGATATCGGCGGTGTTTTCCGGCGTCGCCGATTTGAAAAAAGTGTTCGAGACGGCGAAGCTGCGTCGCACCAATGGCCGTCAGACGCTGCTTTTCGTCGACGAGATCCATCGCTTCAACCGCGCCCAGCAGGACAGTTTTCTGCCTGTGATGGAAGATGGCACTGTCGTGCTGGTTGGCGCCACCACCGAAAACCCGTCCTTCGAGCTGAATGCCGCGCTGTTGTCCCGCGCCCGCGTGCTGGTCTTCCATTCGCTCGGTGAGGACAGCATCGCCAAGCTGCTGGCGCGGGCGGAGGAGACCGAGGGCAGGGAGCTGCCGCTCGACGACGAGGCGAGGGCGATGCTCGTCCGCATGAGCGATGGCGATGGTCGCGCGGCGCTGACGCTGGCCGAAGAGGTCTGGCGCGCCGCCAAGTCAAGCGAGGTGTTCGGCGCCGAGGGCCTGCAGCGCATCGTCCAGCGCCGCGCGCCGATCTACGACAAGGGCCAGGACGGCCACTACAATCTGATCTCGGCGCTGCACAAATCGGTGCGCGGCTCCGACCCGGACGCCGCCCTCTATTATCTCGCCCGCATGTTCGACGCCGGTGAGGATCCGCTCTATCTCGGCCGCCGGCTGGTGCGCATGGCGATGGAGGATATCGGGCTGGCCGACCCGCAGGCGCTGGTCATCGCCAATGCCGCCAAGGATGCCTACGACTATCTGGGCTCGCCAGAGGGCGAGCTCGCCTTCGCCGAGGCCACCGTCTATCTCGCCAGCGCGCCCAAATCCAACGCCGTCTACACTGCCTTTAAGGCCGCCACACAGGCGGCGAAGGAGTTCGGCTCGCTGCTGCCGCCCAAACACATCCTCAACGCGCCGACCAAGCTGATGAAGGAAGAAGACTACGGCGCGGGCTACCGTTATGACCACGATGAGCCGGACGCGTTTTCCGGACAGGATTATTTTCCGGAAAAGATGGGCCGCCGCACATTCTATGATCCGCCCGAACGCGGTTTCGAACGCGATATCAGGAAACGGCTCGACTATTGGGCGAAGCTGCGCAGCGAGCGGGAAAAGTAGCCTCGCACAGTTTTTCCACTCGGGACGGCGCCACACGCTGAGCAGCAGGGATTGACCGAGCCCGCCCTGTAGGGGCAGTAGACGGCGATGATCAATCTCCTCCTCGTTGCCGCGGGCGGCGCTATTGGTGCGGGGCTCCGCCACATCGCCAATTTCGTTGCGCTGCGTCTTGTCGGCCCGAGTTTTCCCTGGGGCACGATGGCGATCAACATTGTCGGCTCATTTGCCATGGGCCTGTTCATCGCGACCCTGGCGCGGCGCTACGGCGGATCGAACGAGCTTCGGCTGTTCGTTGCCACCGGCATCCTCGGCGGCTTCACCACCTTCTCCGCCTTTTCGCTCGATTTTGCGACGCTGTGGGAGCGTGGCGCGACGCTGCCGGCGTTCGGATATGCCCTTGCCAGCCTCATTGGCGCGATCATTGCCCTGTTTCTGGGTCTTTGGCTCGCAAGAAGCCTGCCTTAATGCTATTGCCCCCGCTTGCAGCACCTCGCGTCCCTTAGGACGCTGTAGCATTTTGATTTTGCGCACGACCCTTTCCGAAAATCGATTTCAGGTCATGCGCTAGAAACGGGTAAAACGAGACAATGGCAGGCGTTGAACAGATCACGGTGGAGGCTGGCGAGGCGGGCATGCGGCTCGACCGCTGGTTCAAGACCCATTTTCCGGGCCTTGGCTTCGGTCATCTGCAAAAGCTGCTGCGCTCCGGCCAGATCCGTGTCGATGGCGGCAGGGTGAAGGCCGATACCCGCGTCGAGCCCGGCCAGATGGTCCGCATCCCGCCGCTCGAAGTGGACAAGAAGGGTGAAAGCGCGCTCACTGGTCACTCGATCCGCAACCAGGGCGACGCCGACGTCCTGGCCAAGATGCTGATCCATGAAGATCCGAAAGTCTTCGTCTTCAACAAGCCGGCCGGCCTTGCCGTTCAGGGTGGCTCGGGCGTCACCCGCAATGTCGACGACATGCTGGAAGCCTGGCGCAACCAGAAGGGCGAGAAACCGCGTCTGGTGCATCGGCTCGACCGCGACACGTCAGGCGTGCTGGTCGTCGCCCGCACCAGGCTCGCTGCCATGAAGCTCGCCGAGGCATTCCGGGCGCGTGAGACCAAGAAGACCTACTGGGCGCTGGTCAAGGGCGTGCCGCCGAAGCGCGAGGACAAGATCTCGACCTGGCTGATCAAGGAGCCGACGCCGGACGGCGACCGCGTGCGCGTCGCCAAGCATGGCGAAAAGGGCGCCGACCATGCGGTGTCTTACTACCGTATCATCGAGCAGGCGGCGCAGACGATGACCTGGCTGGAGATGGAGCCCTATACCGGCCGCACCCATCAGCTTCGCGTCCATGCCGCTCACATCGGCTGCCCGATCATCGGTGACCCCAAATATTTCGAGGCCGACACCAATTGGGATTTTCCCGGCGGCATGCAGAACCGCTTGCATCTGCACGCGCGCCGCATCGTCATCCCGCATCCCGACAAGGGTTTTATCGACGTCACCGCACCGATGCCGCCGCATATGCGCCAGAGCTGGAACCTGATCGGCTTCGACGACGCAAGCGCAGAGGACTAGGGCTGTGGGTATCGCCACCGATACGCTCGACCGCCGCGACACGGTCGACATGGCGGCCGCCGCCATCATGGTCGGGCTGACCTTTTCCTGGGGGCTGAACTATGTCGCCGCCAAGATCTCCTATGCCGGCTACGATCCCGTTTTCCTGTCGATCGCACGGTCGGTCATTGGCGGGCTATGCGTTCTCATCTGGTGCCGCTGGCGCGGCATTGTGCTTTTTGCCCGCGACGGAACGCTTGTCGCCGGTATTCTGGCAGGCGCGCTTTTTGGTCTCGAGTTCCTGTTTCTCTATGTCGGGCTCGAACAGACGACCGTCGCGCGCAACACCTTGCTGGTCAATACCATGCCGTTCTGGGTTCTGGTCGGCGGGCATTTCCTGCTGGGCGAACGCATAACCGTGCGCCGGCTCGTCGGCCTTCTGCTCGCTTTCGCCGGATTGGTAGCGGTGTTCTCCGACCAGCTGAGCGCCGACAATGGTTCGACACTGACCGGTGATCTGCTCAGTCTCGGCGCCGGCATTCTCTGGGCCTTGACCTACATCGTCATCAAGCGGACGAAATTGGCGGAAACGAGCGCCGAGAAATTGCTGCTCTACCAACTGGCCGGCGCTGCCGTGGTAGGCGCCTTGGTGCTGCCTTTCGCCGGGCCGCCCGTCCGCGACTTCGCCGCCTTGCCGACCTTGGCCCTGCTTTTCCAGGCGGTCTACATCGTTGCGTTCACCTATGTGCTGTGGTTCTGGCTGATCAGGCGCTATCCGGCATCGGGCCTCTCGAGCTTCACCTTCCTGTCGCCGGTGTTCGGCGTTCTGTGCGGCGCCATCTTCTTGAACGAGCCGCTGAGCGTTCGTATTTTCCTGGCACTCGGCCTCATCGCAGCCGGCCTGATCATCGTGAACCGGCCAGCCCGAAAACAGATCCCCGGATGAAAGGCTCCGGCATGCGCGATATCCTCAACGACCTCGAAGCGGGAAAGCAGCTTTCCGATCCGGATCCGGTGCGCCGTGCCCAAATCCAGATGAAGACGCACTTGCCGAAACGCTTCTACAAAGCCGTTTCGGTCGCACCGGCCGAAGATGGTTTTGCCGTTCATCTCGATGGCAAGCCGGTCCGCACGCCGGGCAAGGCGCTGCTGGTCCTGCCGACCGAAAAAGCGGCCGCTCTGGTCGCCGACGAGTTCGCTGCGCAAGGTGAGACTATCGACCCGGTGACGATGCCGGTCATGCGTCTGGTCAATACGGCCATCGACGGCGTCGCCAGCGACCCGCAAGCGGTGCTGGAGGACATCCTGCGCTTCGCCTCGTCCGATCTGCTCTGCTATCGCGCCGACGCTCCACAAGGGCTGGTCGACCGGCAGAACGAACATTGGGATCCCATCATCGACTGGGCGCGGAGCGCGCTTGGCGCCCGGTTTCACCTCGCCGAAGGGGTGATTCATGTCGAGCCGCCGCGCGAGAGCATCGCGGTGCTCGGTGTCCATCTTGCCCAGCGCGCCGATCCATTACGGCTGGCGGCCATCCACGTCATGACGTCGCTGACGGGATCGGCTCTGCTGGCTCTGGCCGTCGATTTCGGCGAGATCGACGGCGACGCCGCCTGGACTGCCGGCCATGTCGACGAGGACTGGCAGGCCGAGCACTGGGGCCATGACGCGGAAGCTGTCGCCCGCCGCTCGGCCCGCAAGCGCGACATGATGGCCGCCGTCGGCCTGATCGAGGCACTCAAAGCCTGACCGCAATCGCCGCCCGCGTTGCATATTGGACCAAAGTCATAATCCCAAAGACGGCCTGCCTCTGGGCGGCGCTTTCTGTCATTTCTTGCGGCGGTAGCTGCGCGAGTTCCGTGTCCAGAGGCACGACACCGCGCAGCATCAAGCACAGCGAGATATCACGGGAGGACGAATTCATGGTAATGGCAGCGACCGCCGGCAGAGCAAGCCGCGGCATGACGCGGGAAGAGAAGAAAGTCATCTTCGCTTCCTCACTCGGCACCGTTTTCGAATGGTATGATTTTTATCTCTACGGCACTTTGGCGGCCGCGATCGGCGCCGCGTTCTTCACGCAATATCCCGAAACAACGCGCAACATCTTCACGCTGCTGGCTTTCGCCGCGGGCTTCCTCGTGCGCCCATTCGGGGCGCTGGTGTTTGGCCGCATCGGCGATCTCGTCGGCCGTAAATACACCTTTCTCGTTACCATCCTGATCATGGGTCTGTCGACCTTCCTGGTCGGCATACTTCCTGGCGCAGCCAGTTGGGGCATCGCGGCGCCGATCATCCTGGTTGCACTGCGCATGCTGCAAGGCCTGGCGCTGGGTGGCGAGTATGGCGGTGCTGCGACCTACGTCGCCGAGCACGCTCCCGACGATCGTCGTGGCTTCTACACGTCGTGGATCCAGACGACAGCCACGCTCGGCCTGTTCCTGTCGCTGATCGTCATCCTGATCGTGCAGAATTCGCTGAGCAAGGAAGACTTCGCGGCCTGGGGCTGGCGCATACCGTTCCTGGTCTCTGCGGTCCTGCTGGGCATTTCGGTCTGGATACGCCTGTCGCTTGCCGAATCGCCGACATTCCAGCGGATGAAGGATGAAGGTAAGGGCTCCAAGGCGCCACTGACGGAAGCGTTCGGCCAATGGAAAAATGCCAAGATCGCCATTTTGGCGCTTCTCGGCCTTACTGCTGGCCAGGCCGTGGTTTGGTACAACGGGCAGTTCTACGCACTGTTCTTCCTGCAGAACGTGCTCAAGGTCGACGGCCAGTCGGTCAACATCATGATCGCCATCGCGTTGGCGCTCGGCACGATCTTCTTCGTCGTGTTCGGCTGGCTCTCCGACAAAATTGGCCGCAAGCCGATCATCATGGCGGGCCTGGCGCTGGCGATCGTCACCACATTTCCGCTGTTCAAGGCGCTGACCTGGGCAGCCAATCCGGCGCTCGCCACTGCGCAGCAAAACACCCGTGCCACGATTACCGCTGCGCCTGGCGACTGCAAGTTCCAGTTCAATCCGACTGGAACGCGCAAGCCTCTCACGTCGTGCGATATTGCGACGGACTTCCTCGCCAAGAGCTCCGTGCCCTATGACATTGTCACGACAGCGGCTCCGGGGACCGCGGCCAGTGTCAAGATCGGCGCCGAAACGGTGGCGTCCTATGATGCCGTGGCAGCCGCAGACAAGGCAACTTTAAGCGACGCCGCCTTCAAGAAGGCAATCAACATTGCGTTGCAGGACGGCGGCTACCCGCTCAAGCGTGCTGCAGCCAAGGTCGCCGACCAGAAGCTTGACGCCTTCGTCGCGGCCAACCCGGAACTGAAGCTCGACGCCGCCGCAATCCGTGCCGGCGACAAGACGACGGTTGCGGTCGACCAGGCGATCAAGGACAAGCTGCTGACGGCCGATGAGGCTGCGGCGGGAGCGCCCGAGATCACCGTCTACAACGTCCCGGAAGCAGGCGCCTTTGCGATGTTTGCCGACCCTGAACAGGTCAGCTGGGCAAAGGTCATCGGCATCCTGTTCATCCTGGTCCTTTACGTGACCATGGTCTACGGACCGATCGCCGCGATCCTGGTCGAGATGTTCCCGACACGCATCCGCTATACCGGCATGTCGTTGCCCTATCACATCGGCAATGGCTGGTTCGGGGGCCTGCTGCCAGCAACGGTGTTCGCGCTCAGCGCCTACAAGGGTGACATCTATTACGGCCTCTGGTATCCGGTGGTGATCGCGGCGATGTCGCTGATCGTCGGTATGATCTTCGTCAAGGATACGCTGGGAACGAACTTGCACGCCAAGACCTGATCCTGGCCTGACGGCGAAAATGAAAAGCCCGGCGCGAGTGATCGCGCCGGGCTTTTCAATTCGTCGGAAGCGGGGCGGAAGGAAGGGCCTTTAGCTCTTCCGCTCCTGTTTCTCTTCCTTGATGGCCGCTTCGTGATACCAGCCGCTTCCGAAATCCGTACGGTTGCGCAATGAAGCAAGTTCTGCCGCGAACTTAGCCTTTCCGCTTAAATTTGAGGCAGAAGCGCGCGCTGCCACCGGGAACATCAGGATTTTGGCCGACTGACGGGTAGGAGTGATTTCCATTGTCGGTCTCCTTTCTTCTGCAGAGCCTTGCCGATTCAACCTTTCCCGAAGATAGGTTCTGCAATCCAGTTAGGCAATATGATTATAAAAAGATCAGCAACTGCCTATTATTTATACAAAACATGCTTGTGATTGATCCGGACGCATTGCGATGACGACGCAACGAATTTGTCGGGATGCGGCGTCAGTTTTGTCGCATCCTTTGCCGGTGAAAATGGCACACGAATTGCTTTTTAATAATCCGGCAGGTCGGCTGCAGGGTGGCTGGCACGCCAGCGCCGTCCAAGGTTCGGTGATCAAGCAACGAGAGGCTAGAATGACGAAATACAAGCTCGAGTACATTTGGCTCGATGGATACACCCCGGTTCCCAACCTTCGCGGAAAGACGCAGATCATGGAATATGCCGAGTTCCCGACGCTCGACCAGCTTCCGCCGTGGGGCTTCGACGGTTCCTCGACCATGCAGGCCGAGGGCCACTCGTCCGACTGCGTGCTGAAGCCGGTCGCCATCTATCCGGATCCCGCGCGCACCAATGGCGTGCTCGTCATGTGCGAAGTCATGATGCCGGACGGCGTGACGCCGCATGCATCCAACAAGCGCGCCACCATCCTCGATGACGAGGGAGCCTGGTTCGGCTTCGAGCAGGAATACTTCTTCTACAAGGACGGCCGCCCGCTCGGCTTCCCCGAAAGCGGCTACCCGGCGCCGCAAGGCCCGTACTACACCGGCGTCGGCTACAGCAATGTCGGCAGCGTCGCCAGGCAGATCGTCGAGGAGCATCTCGACCTCTGCCTTGCCGCCGGCATCAACCATGAAGGCATCAACGCCGAGGTCGCCAAGGGCCAGTGGGAATTCCAGATTTTCGGCAAGGGCTCCAAGAAGGCCGCCGACCAGATGTGGATGGCCCGCTACCTGATGCAGCGCCTCACCGAGAAATACGGCATCGACATCGAATATCACTGCAAGCCGCTCGGCGACACCGACTGGAACGGTTCCGGCATGCACGCCAACTTCTCGACCGCCCATATGCGCGAAGTCGGCGGCAAGGCCTATTTCGAGGCGCTGATGGCCGCCTTCGACAAAAACCTGATGGACCACATCGCCGTCTATGGCCCGGACAACGACAAGCGTTTGACCGGCAAGCATGAGACCGCGCCATGGAACAGGTTCAACTATGGCATCGCTGACCGCGGCGCCTCGATCCGAGTGCCGCATTCGTTCATCAACAACGGCTATAAGGGTTATCTCGAGGATCGCCGCCCGAACTCGCAGGGCGACCCCTACCAGATCGCTTCCCAGATCCTGAAGACGATCGCCTCCGTGAGCACGGCAGAGAAGAAGGCCGCAGCCTGAGCATTCCGCACGGCGTAGACGCCAGCGTCTGCGCCGTGATGTGGCGGATGATGTCTTTGACTCGCCGCAACTAAAGACAGTCGAGCATCGAGATTGTTCGCAACGATAGCGGGCTGAAGCTAAAGATAGTGGGTCTGAAGTTTCAGCCCTGCGTGCCGACTACCTTGTTACCGCGCACAATTACAGTCTTCCGGCCGGGGGCGAAATCGTGCTCGCCCTGACGTTCCATAACCACCAACGCCGCATCATCGGATTCATTGGGGTCTCGGACGCGGCCCGCCCCGGCATCCGACCCGCGCGGTTTTCCCTGGCCGAAGTATTTTACTTTCAGATGATCAAGGTCCGCTCCAACCCCGTCGACCTTGGGAAGCGACGTAGAGTCGATCGGAATCTCATCGATCGCCGTCCAACCCTTCATATTTTCTTCTGCAATTGTCTTGGGACTCTTCGCCATGACAGCCACCTTTCTAATCCCACACTACCACCGCTTGGACTACCATCCCAGTCCCAAGCAAGTGAATTGCCTCAGGATTTTATACTCGATCGCCCATTCCGGGGCAGTTACACGGCCGTGAGGCATATCCCTTATATAGGCCTGCTTGGCTTGAAACAAAGCGTGCGCCGGCGCAGCCCCAGCTGCGAAGGCCATCCAGAAGCTGCGGTGGATGGGCTCCCCGAAAAAATTCAGCTGACCGTCCAACGGCGAATAGTGGGCACCGGTGCAACCGACATAGGCGAGCGCTCCGAGCTCCAAAAAACGCAATGCCAACGACGAAGCGACGGTCCTCGGCGTGACCGCCCAGTGATCGCTTGCCCGTGTCGCGATCTCCTGCACCGTCAGGGCGCCCCAGCAACAGCCGGTGAGCACGGTGGCTCCATGGGCCTTGATGGCGCCGGCAAGATTGGTGAGGTTCACCGCCTCGACCGCTCCTCCATCGTCTTCGCCCCAAAACCGGGTTCCGTCGGTGTCGGAACCGTGTAGCATGAAATAGAGCTGCCGCGCATCGAAGTGCCCGGTCCGAACGTTTCCGAAGTCGTCCGGGCCGCTGACCAACATTTGACCCCGTCCGCCAAGCCTACGGAACACGTTATCCGCAAACGGTCGCTCGGCATTCCGCGACGCGAACTTGATCGGTGTGGTGCGGTTGTCTTCGGCCGTGAGGCAACCCAGCAGGAACGCCGCGCTCGAACAGTCGGGAATTCGCGACACTGGCAATTCCCCGAGACCGTCTCCGTCGACATCGCCATATCGTTGGTCGCTCCAGACGACAAAGCGGTCAGGATCCGAATTCGCCGAGACTCTGTCCCTCAGGTCTGGAGGCAGAACGTCGTATATCAGCGCGGGCACGACATTGTAGTCGCCGAGGATTACAACACCCTTCACTCCCGTCGCGCTATTCCTGATCTTGGTGAAGGTAGCTTCCTCGCCCGTGGCTTCGACAAGCGTACTGCCGCCTTCCTCGATCATGGTCCTCGCCGTGTCATAACCTGCATCGCCGATCTTGCGCCGCAGCCGTTGAGGATCAGTCAAGAACAACAGCCTGGGCAGGACACGGCGATTTCCCAGATAGCGCTTCGTCATATCGTCGGAGGCAGAAACCGCACCAACTGTGTTTTGCTCGATGTCTACCGTGATGGTTACCCGCTTCAGCAGTGCCGGGATCTTCGCGGTGATCTCCAAAATTGCATCGGCCGGAAGCTGAGACGCGGCCATCCCGGAAATTGGATTTCCGCCAAGCGAGGCCGGTGGCGGCCCAGCCGGCATTGTCACCGTTGAGATGGCCGTTGCGGGCTCGAGGACCAATTCGTCACGCGGTTTGGGCTGTGGATCGCTCAATTCGCCCTCTGTTATGCTGATCCTTACCTGTCCCCGGGAAACGTCGACCGTGAACTGGCCGTTCTTGTCCGTTCTGGCCCAGATGAGCGGATTGCTTGAATTGCGAAGCAGCCGCAGCACCTTTGGATTTGGATGCGCCGCTCCGTTGCGGCCGGTCGACATACCAAAGAATCGGGTGTCGGGGAATCGCGACAGCACATGCTCCTCGAAAGCGTTGTAGGAGGCATGGTGCGGCAGCTTGATGAACGCATACGGTCCCGCTTCGACCACATGGTCCAAAAGAGCCGCCATTTCATTTTCAAGGCCTTCGACCTCGGCCTCGGCGAACTGCATATCGCCGGTGAGCAAGCAACGATTGGCTCCTTTTCCCACGGAGATGACAATGCTCTGGTTGTTCTTGGCGGCGCCTGCGCCAGGTCTGTCGAGAAAGTCGAGGACGGCATCGGGAAGAATGACGTCCGGTGTCGGATTGCCGTCGGTAAGTGTCCGGTAGATGGCCACGTCGTCGAGATCGCCGGCCTGCAGGCTGGCAATCGCGTCGACAGCGTCACGATCGAATTGCGCGATGGTTTCCGCGCACAGGACAATTTGTTCCGCTGACGGTCCGAGAACCTTCAGACCGATATTGCGGAACTGCTCTTCAAGATCAGAAATCTCCGGATCGTCGAGACCGCGGTAGCGAACGACTCTCGTGCCGCGCTGCTCCAATGTTTCAATCATCTCGATGTACAGATCACGCTGGGAAGCGGCGTCGGATATGAACGCCTGTACGGTTGCATCGCTCAATCCGGGAGCCAGAGGCTCTTCCTGAAGGCTGGCCAGAACACGAAACCGCAGGCGATCGGATGCATCGCTGCCGAGCGCGAGTCCATATCCAGCAAACTCATCGGCAACCAGAGCGACCTTGGGCGCGATGACCTCCCGCTCAACCATTTCCGGCAGGCACCCGATGTGATCGGAATGACAGTGCGTCAGGATGAGCAGAGAAAGTTCGAGCGGTCCTTCCGGCTGGTCCATCAATTCACGGAGCTGCGCGGGGATGGAAAGGTGCCCAGAGGATCCTGTGAAGTCGCCCTTGTGAGCACCGTCGATAAGGATGGTTCTGCTGTTCGCCTGAATCAATATGCAGTCGCCATACTGGCTTTGACCTACATCGAGAAAATGGATTTGCATCGCCCCCTCCGCTTGATAAGCCACCGCCTTAGTATGATGCATTAGCGATCGACAATAAATAGGTCGCGTTAAAGAGCACTAATATAACGTTCCTGTTGCCGTACTATGAAAACCTCGCATTGTTTTCTGCCTATCCGACTTACCGACTTCTATCCGCACGGCCATATCTCGATTGGCTCCTACGACAGATGACAAGAAAAAACCCCGGCGTCTCCGCCGGGGTTTTTTCTTGTCTCTTAACGGTCGGTCAGACCGAATAATACATGTCATACTCGACCGGATGCGGGGTCATTTCGAAGCGCATCACTTCGGCCATCTTGAGCTCGATATAGCTGTCGATCTGGTCGTCGTCGAACACGCCGCCGGCCTTCAGGAAGCCGCGGTCCTTATCGAGGTTCTGCAGCGCTTCGCGCAGAGAGCCGCAGACGGTCGGGATCTTCTTCAGTTCCTTCGGCGGCAGGTCATAGAGATCCTTGTCCATCGGCTGGCCGGGATGGATCTTGTTCTTGATGCCGTCGAGGCCGGCCATCAGCATGGCGGCAAAGGCGAGGTAGGGGTTCGCGCCCGGATCGGGGAAGCGGACCTCGACGCGCTTGGCCTTCGGCGATGAGCCGAATGGAATGCGGCAGGAGGCAGAGCGGTTGCGAGCCGAATAGGCGAGCAGCACCGGCGCTTCATAGCCGGGCACCAGGCGCTTGTAGGAGTTGGTAAGCGGGTTGGTGAAGGCATTGATGGCCTTGGCGTGCTTGATGATGCCGCCGATGTAAAACAGGCAGCTCTCCGAGAGGCCGGCATATTCATTGCCCGCGAAGGTCGGCTTGCCGCCCTTCCAGATCGACTGGTGGACGTGCATGCCCGAGCCGTTGTCGCCGAAGACCGGCTTCGGCATGAAGGTGGCCGTCTTGCCGTAGGCGTTGGCGACCTGGTGCACGACATACTTGTAGATCAGCATCTTGTCGGCGTTGCGGACCAGCGTGTCGAACTTGATGCCGAGCTCGTGCTGGGCAGCTGCGACTTCGTGGTGATGCTTTTCGACGCGCACGCCCATTTCGGCGAGCACGGTCAGCATCTCCGAGCGCATGTCCTGTGCCGAATCGATCGGCGGCACCGGGAAATAGCCGCCCTTGATACGCGGACGGTGACCGAGGTTGCCGGTCTCATAGTCGGTGTCGTCGTTGGACGGCAATTCGGTCGAGTCGAGCTTGAAGCCGGTGTTGTACGGGTCGGCCTTGTACTTGACATCGTCAAAGACGAAGAACTCGGCTTCCGGGCCGACGAAGATCTGATCGCCGATGCCTTCCGCCTTCATGTAGGCTTCGGCCTTCTTGGCGGTGCCGCGCGGGTCGCGGTTGTAGGACTCTCCGGAAATCGGATCGAGGATGTCGCACAGGATGACCATGGTCGACTGTGCGAAGAACGGGTCCATATGCACCGTCTCGGTGTCGGGCATCAGCACCATGTCGGACTCGTTGATCGCCTTCCAGCCGGCGATGGAGGATCCGTCGAACATGACGCCGTCGGCAAACATGTCTTCCTCGACCTCGACGACATCCATAGTCACGTGCTGCAGCTTGCCCTTCGGATCTGTGAAACGCAGGTCAACGAATTTCACGTCGTTGTCCTTGATCTGCTTCATGATGTCTTTGGCTGTCGTCATGTCATGTTTCCCTGTCTGATGACGTTTCGAGGAGATGATCTGAAATCAGAAACCTCAGACCGCGTCCATCCCTGTTTCGCCGGTGCGGATGCGCACGACTTCCTCGATGTTGGAGACGAAGATCTTGCCATCGCCGATGCGGCCGGTCTGGGCGGCCTTGCGAATGGCTTCGATCGCGCCTTCGACCGCGTCGTCGCCGAGCACGACCTCGATTTTCACCTTGGGCAGAAAATCGACGACATATTCGGCGCCGCGATAGAGCTCGGTATGGCCCTTCTGGCGGCCAAAACCCTTGGCCTCCGTAACGGTGATGCCTTGCAGCCCGGCCTCCTGAAGCGCTTCCTTCACTTCGTCTAGCTTGAACGGCTTGATGATCGCTTCGATCTTTTTCATGTAAAAAGTGGCCTCCACTGCCAAAAAGACGGGTTGTGAGCCCCGCTTGCGCCTCCTTCAAGCACGAACTGTGCCAATTTGAGGGGATTCGAAGCGGTATCACGCGATTTCGATGCCATGCCGCGTCAGGATGTGATTTCGCGTCATTCGCTGCGTTGGATGCGTCATGGATACTGGGAACCTACACATTGTCAGCGCTCCCGTCCGCACAATAATTGAGCATATAGCGCACTTTGCAGGCATTTGTGTTTCGGCGACGCCATTGTCCCCAACGATGTGCTTACAGATTGCGCCATCTCGGCACCCGTTTGCTTCGAACCGAAAACTGGACGATCTTTGAACACAGGACCGGGGTTTTGAACACAAGGTGATTGGGCTTGAGCCAATGCGTATCGGCACTCCATGAATAACGAACTTTTGTCTCCGGCCGAGATGACCGAGGCCGACCGGCTGGCGATCGCCACCGGCCCATTGGCCGGCATAGACCTTATGCGCAACGCAGGTGCCGCGGTCTCTGCCGTGGTGCTCGCCCATTTTCCAGTTGCCAGACGGGTCCACGTCCTGTGCGGTCCCGGCAACAACGGTGGCGACGGATATGTCGTCGCCCGCATTCTGAGGGACAGCGCCGTCGACGTAGCCGTGTGGGCGTCCGGCTCGCCGAAAGCCGGCAGCGACGCAGCGCTCGCTGCTTCGGAGTGTCCGGTCAGGCCTCGGCCGCTATCGGAGTTTGTTGCCGAGACAGGCTCGATCGTGGTCGATGCGCTTTATGGGGCAGGGCTGTCCAAGCCGCTGTCCGGCGATGCCGCCAGGGCGGTCGAGGTCGCGACAGACCTGAGCCTGCCTGTCGTCGCGGTCGATCTGCCCTCAGGCGTGTCAGGCGAGAGCGGCCAGAGTCTCGGCCAGGCATTCCGTGCCCGGATCACGGTGACGTTTGCGCGAAAAAAGCCCGGCCATCTGCTGTTGCCTGGGCGCGAGATGTGCGGCGACCTGGTGCTTGCCGACATCGGCATCGGCGACGGGATCATTGCGCAGCTTGAACCGCGGACCTTCGAGAACACACCGCCGCTTTGGATCGGGAATTTCCCTGTTCCAGCCGTCGACGCCCATAAATACAGGCGCGGCCATGTCGGCGTCTTTTCCGGCGGGCCGTCGGCAACGGGCGCCGCACGGCTGTCGGCGCTTGCCGCGGCCAGAAGCGGGGCAGGGGCTGTGACCGTGCTGTCGCCGGCAGATGCGCTACAGGTAAATGCCGCGCATCTGACCTCGATCATGCTGCACAAGAGTGACAGCGTTGCGGACGTACAGGAATTCATCGGCCGCCGCCGGCCGTCGGCTTTCGTCCTCGGACCCGGATTTGGCGTCGGCGAAAAAACACGTGATTTTGCCCTCGGCGTGTTGGCCACCGGGCAGCGGCCAGACGGCAGGGTCGACGGGCTGGTGCTCGATGCCGATGGTATTACTTCGTTTCGCGATACGCCGAACGTTTTGTTCGAAGCCGCCCGTCGTTCGAGCGCGCCGGCGCTCGTGCTGACGCCGCATGAGGGCGAATTCGCCAGGC
>NZ_RZTI01000067.1:22631-32380 GCF_003997275.1 Mesorhizobium sp. M6A.T.Ce.TU.002.03.1.1 | reverse complement strand
GTGCGCTTTCCGATCGGGGTCGACCGCCGCATCAAGGGCGCCGGCGACGTCGGCGAGCACAAGACCTCGATGCTGCAGGATCTGGAGCGCGGCCGGCCGATGGAGATCGACGCACTGGTGACGGCGGTCCAGGAGCTTGGCCGGCTGGCCGGCCAGCCGACGCCCACCATCGACAGCGTGCTGGCGCTGGTGCGCCGCCTCGCCATCGAGCGTGGCTGCTATTCTCCCTTGTAGTTTGTTCCTGTTTTGTTCTATTCCCGCGGATAAAATACCGGACGGGATCAGCCATGAACGAGCTGCCTTCATTCGGAATCGGCAAAAACGGCCAGACTTTCTTCCGCTGGAACGAGCCAGACCAGCGGCGGAACGATCGGCTGTTTTTCGCCATTCTTTTGGACAGCACGATTGCCACGCCGCTGGCGCTGAAGGCGGCTGGTTGGCAGCGTGAGTTGGGCCTGCGCGGCAAGCTCATTGCGGCAGAGCAGTTGCATGTCTCGCTGGTTGGGCTCGGCGATCATGACGGATTGCCGATGTCCCGTGTGGACACCGCCTGCCGCGCCGGCGGGCTCGTTCAGGCAGCATCGTTCGATGTTACCCTCGATCGCCTGTCGGCCTTCGGCGGTGGCGCACTGGTGCTGCGCGGCAGCGGCGGCAATCCAGCCTTGCAAACCTTTTGGCGCAGCCTCGGCGCTACGCTCTCCGATAGCCCGCTGAAGCCCTTCGTGGCGAATTCCTTCGAACCCCACGTTACCTTTCTGCGCGACAGGACGCAGGTCGCGAAGCTTGGCGAGCGAGCCATCGAACCGATTGGCTGGACGGTCCGCGACTTCGTCCTCATCCACAGTTTCCTGGGGCAGGGCCGGTATCAACTCTATGGGCGCTGGCAATTGAGCGACCAGGACGACGCCGTGGCCGCCATGTGAGAAGACGCCGTGTCAGATCGTCTTGACGTATTGCGCAAGCTGGTCGACCACGGTGCCCCAGCCATCGAAAAAGCCCATCTCCTCGTGGTTCGTTCGTGTCGCTTCATCCCTGTGGATGGCGGTCGCGGTGTAGCGCGTCGCCTTGCCTTCTGGCTGCAACGATATGACCGCTGTGATGAATGGGTCCCCTGACGGCCGATAGCCGGGTAGCAATGCATCGGTCCATACCAGCCGCTCGTTCGGCACGATGTCGAGATAGCAGCAATGACGGTCATTGACCTCCTTGCCATCGGGTGATTGCATGCGGGTCCTGAACAGGCCGCCGGGCCTGAGGTCTATCTCGCAATCGGTGACGATCCACGGCTTCGGTGTGAACCATTGCCGGACATGCTCGGGCTTGGTGTAGGCGGTCCAGAGCAGTTCTCGTGGCGCGTCGACGACGCGTTCGAGGACGAGGTCCAGTCTGGGGTCCGGTTTGAACAGCGGGGCCTGGCTCATATGTCTTTCTCCTTGAGTGTCATGACGTAGGCATCGAATTGGTCGAGGCGGCGCTCCCACATTGCACGCTGCTCGGCCAGCCAGTTTTCGGCGAGCTTCAGCGGCTCTGGCGCAAGCCGGTAGGTCCTGACGCGACCGGTCTTTTGCGAGCGCACCAGCCCGCAACCTTCCAGCACCTTCAGATGTTCGATGAAGGAGGGCAGGGCCATGTCGAAGGGCTGGGCAAGCTCGCCGACCGAGGCGGGGCTTCTGTTCAGCCGCTCGACAACACGTCGACGTGTCGGATCGGCAAGCGCCCGGAAAATGCCGTCGATCGGCGGGGTGCTTACGGTCCGCGAGCTTGTTGCGACGATCATGTTTTTCTTGCGCCTCTGAGCATGGCCAAAGATGGTTTAGGAAAATACTTAGGAAAATTCCTTAGTATTGGCAAGCCCAAAACTTTGAAGATGCCGGCCTGGCCGCTGGCAAAGTCGCAAAAGCGGTTTTAGGGTGCCGCCGGATTCGAACACAGACCAGTCCGAGGATCACAATCTTGACGATCACCATGTACGGCATCACCAATTGCGACACGATCAAGAAGGCCCGCACCTGGCTGGAACGCCATGACGTCGCCTACCGGTTTCACGACTACCGGGTCGAAGGGCTCGACGCGAAGCGGCTGGATGGCTGGTCCAGCAAGGTCGGCTGGGAAATCCTGCTCAACAAGGCGAGCACGACGTTTCGCGAACTGTCGGACAAGGACAAGCTGAGCCTCGACGAGAACAAAGCCAAGGCGCTGATGCTGGCCAAGCCGACGATGATCAAGCGGCCGGTGCTGGAGCTCAGCGATCGCATCCTCGTCGGCTTCAAGCCTGATGTTTACCAGCAGGCGGTGGTTGGGAAATAGACGCGGTGCAGCGTGCGCGCCGCCTCAACCCTTTAGGCTGAGATAGTCAGCCAAAGCCACTGCGTTATTGTGCATATCGTCTTGGGCGCCGTAGAGCAGCGTCACCTGGCCGTTGTCGAGCAGGGCGCGCAACTGGCCAACCGCGTCGCCGTTCCTGTCGAGCTCGCCGCGATATCGCTGCTGGAATTCCATCCAGCGTGTCGGCTCGTGGCCGAACCATTTGCGCAATTCATCGCTAGGCGCGATGGTCTTGAGCCAGAGCGTCAGCGCGGCGTCTTCTTTGCGGACGCCGCGCGGCCATACGCGGTCTATGAGCACCCGTTGCCCATCGCTAGGCGAGGGCGGCTCGTAGATGCGCTTGACTTTGATATCGAGTTTCATTGCCAACTCCAGGGTCGACCGCCAAGACGGCTTGTTGGCGGCTCCTTAAGCCCACTCGCCCTTGCGCATGACCGGCACGCGGCTGCCGTCCTTGCCGATGCCGTCGATGTCGATCTTGTCCGAACCGATCATCCAGTCGATATGGATGAAGCTCTTGTTGCCGCCGCGCGCCGCGATCTCGTCCTGGCTGAGCGAGGCGCCGTCGACGAAGCACTTCGAATAGCACTGTCCCAATGCGATGTGGCAGGCAGCGTTCTCGTCGAACAGCGTGTTGAAGAACAGCAAGCCGCTCGCTGAGATCGGCGAGGAATGCGGCACCAGCGCGACTTCACCGAGCCGGCGCGAGCCTTCATCGGTGTCTAGCACCTTCTTCAGCACGTCCTCGCCCTTCGAAGCCTTTGCCTCGACGATCCTGCCTTCCTCGAAACGCACCGAGATCTCATCGATCAACGTGCCTTGGTAGGACAGCGGCTTGGTGCTCGAAACATGGCCCTCGACGCGCCTGGCATGCGGTGTGGTGAAGACCTCCTCGGTCGGGATGTTCGGGTTGCAGGTGATGCCGTTCTTGGCGGTCGAAGCGCCGCCCATCCACTCATGGCCGTCGGCGAGACCGACGGTCAGATCGGTGCCGGGTCCGGTGAAATGCAGCGCGTGGAAATTATGGCCGTTCAGCCATGCGGTGCGGCCGCGAAGTGCGGCGTTATGCGCCATCCAGTTGCCGATCGGGTCGTCGACATCGACCCGTGAGGCGGCAAAGATGGCGTCGGCGAGCTTGGCCACGGCAACGTCGTCGGTATCGCCCGGGAAAACCTGTTTGGCCCAGGCCAAGTCGGGATAGGCGACGATGTTCCAGTTGATGTCGAAGCCGGTGATTTTTTCCAGCGCCGGCCGATAGGCCATCGAGTTCGCCTTGTTGGCGCGCGCCACTTTCGCCGGATCCTGCGCCGACAGCAGCGACGGATCCTCGCCGCGCACGGCAAGCCGCGCCGCATTGTTGGCGAAGGCCTTTGCCATGCCCTCGTAGAGCCAGCCGGCTGCGTGGTCGAAGCCTGCATCGGCGCCATGGCGGAAGCGCGCCAGCGTGATCTCATCGTCGTTGAAGATCGGCGTCACCAGGCCGGCGCCGGCCTTGTAGGCGTGCTCGACGATCCGCCGCGTCAAAGGCAGCGCTGCGATCGACGACGTCAGCACCAGATCCTGCCCCGGCTGCAATTGCAGCCCGACCTTGATGGCGACTTCGGCCAGCCTGTCGAGCTTCACCGGGTCGATCGTTGCGGAAACGCCGCGCGAATGTGTGGTCATGATCCTGCCTGTCGTGGTGTGGTGTCTGGTTCCTACATAGATCGCCGTCGCTGCGCTTTCCACAGCGATTGCGACTACCACAGCGCCGCGCGTCCTGTCGGACGCGCAAAGGACGCTGTGGCACTTTGATCTTGCGCATGATCCTTTTCCAAAAATCGATTCCGATTTTTGGGGTCATGCGCCCAGGTTCAATCCGCGCCGGCGAACGAGCCGAATTGCGCCATGGTCGCCGCGATCTCTTCGCGGATCCAGATCTTGAAATCCCTGACCTTGCGGCTTTCGGTCTTGGTGGCTGAGGTCACCAGCCAATAGCCGAGCCCGCTCCGGGCGCGGATGCCGAAAGGGGCGACAAGGCGGCCGTCGGCGAGAGCGTCAGCCGTCAGCAATTGCCAGGCGAGCATCACGCCATGGCCGGCGATCGCCGATTCCAGGCAAAGCATCGGGTCGGTGAAACGCGCGCCCTTGAGAAAGGTGACGGGCTTCGCCCCGGCCGCCTCGAACCAACTGTCCCAACTGATCATCGACCGTTCGTCGGTGATGGCGCAGGTCTGCGCCAGGTCTTGGATCGACTTCAATCTGGCAGCGATCGACGGTGCGCAGACCGGAAACACCTCCTGCGCCAGTAGCAGTTCCGCGCGGCCGCCCGGCCATTTGCCGCCGCCCATCCGGATGCCGATGTCGATGTCGGAATGGTCGAGATCGGCGATCCGGCCCGAGGCGTCGATGCGCAGCAGCACATTCGGATGGCGGGCGAAATGCCGCGATAGTCTCGGCAGAAGCCACTTCGACGCGAAAGCCGGTGCGACCGAAACCACCAGCGTGCATTCGGAGGCCTCGTCGGCGAGCGCCACGGCTTGGGCGAGTTCGCGAAAACCTGCCCCGAGGCGCGCGGTGAAGACGGTGCCGAATTCGGTCAGCACCAGACCGCTCGCCGTTCGTTCGAACAGCGCCTGGCCGAGTTGCTCTTCCGTTCGCTTGACCTGCTGGCTGACGGCGCTGGCGGACACGTTGAGCTCGCTTGCCGCAGCCGAAAGCGATCCCAGGCGGGCGACGGTTTCCACGGCGCGCAAGCCGTTGAGGTGGACGCGGTTCAACATGACCATACAGTTTTTCTAAACCGCCGCGATTGAAATCTCAATTGAAACGCGGGGCTGATTGGCAGATTTTAGCGAAACAAGCAGACCAGTGGAGGAAAATCCGATGAAGATTTTGTCATTGCTCAGAGTCTTTTCCGCTGCCGGCGCGCGGCAAAGCCGGTCGCCTGAAAGCGAGACCACCCGATGGGTGATTGATCCGCTGTCGCATCCTGTGCTCGACACCATGTCGGAGCGCGAGCTCGGCGACGTGCCGTTCCGGCTGACGGCCCGGCGCACTGCCTACGAGACGGCTACCGCGCAGGCCGGCTGCGGTTGAAGCTTCTGAAACGGTAGCAGCGGGCGGTCGCCCTCAGCTGCCGGGACGTGCGGGCGGAGGCTGGATGCTGGCGGCTGCGGCAACCCGTTCTGGCCCAACACAAGCGGATTGTCTCACAGGCTCGTGCACCTATTGTGCACTGCAATGAAAGCCGTTTCGCCGTCTCCTTTGCGTCTCGCCTTTGCCGGCATGATTGGCTTGGCCGCTGCCATGGGCATCGGCCGCTTCGTCTACACACCGATCCTGCCCGGCATGATGGAGGAACTTGGCCTGTCGCCGGCCGATGCCGGCTGGATCGCATCCGCTAACTATCTCGGCTATCTCATTGGTGCGCTTGCAGCCGTCGGCGGCTGGGCGCATGGTCGCGAGCGCCTGCTGATGCTGGCCGGTCTTGCCGCCACCGCAGTCCTCACCGGGCTGATGGGCCTGGCCGACACGATGGCGGCCTTTCTCGTCATCCGGTTTCTTGCCGGTCTGGCCAGCGCCTTCGTCTTGGTCTTCATGTCCAGCATCGTTTTCGGCCATCTGGCCGCCGCCGGCCGAAACGACCTGCAGGCGCTGCATTTCGGCGGCGTCGGCCTCGGCATAGCGGCGTCCTCGGCGCTGATGGCTATCCTCGTCACCGAACATGCCGGCTGGGCAGCGGGCTGGTTCTGGTCCGCCGTATTCTCCGCCTGCGGCTTTGCCGTCGTGGCGTTGCTGGTCGGCAGCACTGCAACCGCCAACGGCGCCGATGGTCGCGAACCGGCGCTGCCGAAGGACCGCTCGCTGATGAAGATCATCGTCGCCTATGGGCTATTCGGCTTCGGCTATATCGTGACGGCGACGTTTCTGATCGCCATCGTCCGGCAGGGTGGCGGCGGTCGTGTGTTCGAAGCCATGGTCTGGATGGTCACTGGCCTGGCCGGGATTCCTTCGATCTGGCTCTGGCAGAAGATCGCCGCAAGGATCGGCCTGTATGCGGCTTATGCCTTCGGGTGCCTCGTCGAGGTGGTCGGCGTCACCGCGAGCGTCGCCATGGGCGGACACGTTGGGCCGTTGCTCGGCGGGTTTCTGCTTGGCGGGACTTTCATCGCCATCACCGCGCTCGGCCTGCAGACCGGAAGGCAGCTTGCCCCGCAAGCGCCACGCCGGACCTTGGCGTTGCTGACGGCTTCTTTCGGCCTCGGTCAGATCGTCGGTCCGATCGTCGCCGGTCTGCTTGCGCAAGCCTCGGGCGACTTCTTCCTCGCATCGATCGTGGCCGCCGCCGTTCTGCTTGTCTCGGGCGCGATCACCTGGTCGGCTGCGCCAAAATCGCCATGATTGTGGGTTTGCTCGGGGATGGGCATCGGGCACGGGCATTTTCATTCCGACCGATGTGTGACCTTATGCCCGCTGAACAGCAACGCCGCTGATTTGCGCATCGACCGAGGATTTCCCCACAGTGTTTGTATCCTTTTTCCCGCAGCCGAAGCTTTTTTTCATCTCGGCGGCCGTCTGGAGCCTTCTGCTGGTTATCCTGTGGTTTTTTGGCGGCGAGCACCTTGGCACGATGCTTGGGATGCCGCCGGTCGATCCGCAGGCCGCACCCGTCATCAGCCCAATAAGATTCCTGACACCGGCATTCCTCTGGTTCTACGGATATTTCTTCGCGGGTATGGGCGTATTCTACCTTTTTTGGGCGCTGTATGCCCCACACCGTTGGCAGAACTGGTCGATCCTTGGCTCTGCGTTGATTATTTTCGTCACTAATTTCATCGTGCAGATAAGTGTGGCGCTCAATGACTGGCGTGGCATGTTTTACGACATGGTGCAGAAGGCCCTGACCACGCCCGGCTCCGTTACGCCTGCCGAGCTTTACTACGGAGTATGGCAGTTCCTGTCGTTGGCCCTGGTCTATATGACCATTGCCGTCCTGAATGTCTTTTTCGTCAGGCACTATGTGTTTCGCTGGCGCACCGCGATGAACGACTATTTTACGGCTTATTGGCCAAGGCTGCGCCATATCGAAGGGGCGTCGCAGCGCGTTCAGGACGACACGATGCGCTTCTCGGGCACAATGCAGGGGCTCGGAGTGAACTTCATCGATTCCATCATGACTCTGATTGCATTTCTACCTTTGCTGGCATCCCTTTCTCTCCACGTTCCAACTCTCCCCATACTCGGAGCAATCCCCTATCCGTTGGTTATTGCAGCGATCGCGTGGTCGTTGTTTGGAACCGGCTTGTTGGCAGTCGTCGGCGTCAAGCTGCCCGGGCTGGAATTTCGTAATCAGCGTGTTGAAGCCGCTCTGCGCAAGGAACTTGTCCTCGGTGAGGACGATACGGAACGAGCGCAGCCACCAACGCTGGTCGAGCTTTTCAGAAATGTTCGAAAGAACTACTTCACGCTATACGCTCATTATGTCTACTTCGACATGGTCCGCTATCTATATCTCCAGGTTGACAACGTTTTTGCCACGCTTATTCTTGTGCCAACCTTGGCTCTTGGTAAGATAACCTTTGGAATTTTTCAGCAAATTGTCACCGCCTTTTCACAAGTCGCCAGTTCGTTCCAGTATCTTGTGAATTCCTGGCCGACCATTGTCGAACTGATATCCATCTACAAGCGCCTGCGCGCCTTCGAGGCGACGCTTGAAGGGGCCCCGCTACCCGAAATCGATCAGCATTATCTGGAGCGTGAGCGAGCCGGCTTGCGCCCTGAGGATCAGCCGGCAAGCTAGGAGAGGCGGGCGGCGAGCGCTTCCGGCTCAGCCGCCCACCGACGCCTGCTTTTCGTGGCCGCGTTGGCGCGATACATAGTCGCGATAGCTGATGCACTCGACGTCGGGCTTGGTGCAGACCTCGCCAGCAAAGCGCTCCAGCGCATTCCAGTAGGCGCCGCCATTCATCAGCGTGAAATGGAAGCCGAGCTCCAGCGGAATGCGTTTGCCCTGGTATTGGGCGTCGAAGGCGGTGCGAAAGGCAGCATAGGTCCGGTCGGCGAATTCGTCCCCCTTGCTCGGCCGCTCGAAGCCACCGGAATGTCTGACATAGAGATTGTAGTCCATCGCGATAACCGGCCTTGAGCGGGGCCCTTCCGGAATCTGCGGCAGCGAAAAGCGCGTGATGCCATTTGCGGTCATCGGCCGGACTGGGCCGCGCGAGACGCCGCTCGCGTCGAACAGGTAGCCTGCCTTTGGCAGCGCCTCGTAGAGCGCCTTGTTTGCCGACAGATAGGGCGCGCGAAAGCCGAACGCCTTGCGCGCGATTTCGCGCCAGCCCGCGGGTTCGGGGGCAATGCCGTTGATCGAATAGGCGCTTTCGAGAATGTGTGAGAAAGAGCCGAACTCGCTCAGCCAGTCGGCCTTGCTCCAGTCCTTGCCGTCGAAATGGCCGCAACCGTGGCTGCCGATGTCATGACCTTCCGAGGCGGCAAGGTTTATCTGCTCGAGCCGGTCAGCGACTTCCTGTTTCGAGGCGGCAAAGCCGATGTTGGATTTGCCTGCGGTCTTGCCGGGCGCCGTATATTCCTTGCGCGTTTTCGGCGAGAGCAGGAAGACGCAGGACACGAAATAGGTGAAATGGGCGCCGGTGCGGGCTGCCAGCGCCCGGCTGCGCTTCCACTGCGGAATATCGCGAGCGCTATCGAACGAAATGATGACGACCTGCTTCGGTTTTGTCGGCGCAGGCGCCGCGGGCGGATCGGCGACCGCAGTGCCCGCCGCAGCAAGCGACGCGATGGAAAACGCAACAACGCGGTACAAACGAGGCATCGACATCTGATCTGGATTTGAAGAGGGTTCGAGCACCGGCTATCGGCGAAATGTGGCGCGGGTGCGGTCGCCATATACGTCGCCTGTCCGGCGATTAGCCGATTTTCCTGTCGAACCCCTTCCATGCGGACAGAAACTCGCTAAAACGCGGGCTCATGTACGCCCCGGCCGGGGCAGGAATGGTTTTGATCCATGTCGGACGACAGTTTTATCCGCGAAGTCAACGAAGAGATGCGTCGCGAACAGGCGCATGCGCTATGGGACCGTTTTGGTCCTGCCTTGCTTGCGCTCGCGGTGCTGGTGGTGGTCGGCACCGCTGCCTTCGTCGGCTATCGCTATTGGGACGAGACCCGCGCCAATCGCTCGGGCGATGCCTTCTCGCAGGCGCTGAAGCTTGCCAATGAGGGCAAGAGCGACGAAGCGCTGACGGCCCTCGATGCGCTGGAAAAGGATGGCTACGGCGCCTATCCGCTGCTCGCCCGCATGCGCGCGGCAACCGTCAAGGCGGACAAGGGCGACGTCGCCGCCGCAGTCAAGGACTTCGACGAGGTCGCCGCCGACGCAGACATTCCATCGGGTCTTCGCGACATGGCGCGCCTCAGGGCAGCAC
>NZ_RZTI01000067.1:0-22621 GCF_003997275.1 Mesorhizobium sp. M6A.T.Ce.TU.002.03.1.1 | reverse complement strand
GTGCAGCACTGCTGCTCGTTGACCACGGTTCCTTCGCCGATGTCTCCAGCCGCGTCGAGGCTCTCACCGCCGATACCAACACGCTGCGCCATACGGCGCGCGAGGCGCTCGGCCTTGCCGCCTGGAAGGAAGGCAAGGCGACGGACGCACTGAAACTGTTCGATCAGATCGCCTCGGATGACGGCGCCCCGCGCAACGCGCGCGAGCGGGCGACGTTGATGTCCGAGTTGATCCGCGGGTCGGGCAGCGCGTCGTAGTGCATGTTGCCCAAAAGTGCGCAGCGGTTTTGGGGTCAACGACATGCACAATAGGTAGAGTCCGATGACATTCAAAGTCGCCATCATCGGCCGGCCTAACGTCGGCAAATCGACCCTTTTCAACCGTCTGGTGGGAAGGAAGCTGGCGCTTGTCGACGACACGCCGGGGGTCACCCGCGACCGTCGCGTCCATGCCGCCAAGCTCTACGATCTGCATTTCGACGTCATCGACACCGCCGGCTTTGAGGATGCTGCTGCTTCGACGCTGCCGGGCCGCATGCGCGCCCAGACCGAGATCGCCATACGCGAAGCCGACCTGATCTTTTTCACGATCGATGCCAAGTCCGGGCTGATGCCTGACGACAAGACCTTCGCCGAGATCGTGCGCAAGTCCGGCAAGCCGGTTGTCGTCGTCGCCAACAAGGCCGAGGCGCGCGGCGCTCAGGGCGGCATGCTGGAGGCCTGGGAACTCGGCCTTGGCGAGCCGATCCCGGTCTCGGCCGAACACGGCCAGGGCCTGCCCGATTTGCGCGATGCGGTGATCGCAGCGCTTGGCGAGGCGCGCGCCTTCGGCGAAGAAGAAGGGGATGCGGACGAGGAGACCGCCGCCAGCGAGGTGCTGATCGGCGAGGACATCACCGATCCGGATGCCGAGCCGAGCTATGACGATACCAAGCCGATGCGCATCGCCGTCGTCGGCCGCCCGAACGCCGGCAAGTCGACGCTGATCAACGCGCTGATCGGCGAGGAGCGGCTCTTGACCGGGCCGGAAGCTGGCATCACCCGTGATTCCATCTCCGTCGACTGGGACTGGCATGGCCGTCGCCTGAAACTGTTCGACACCGCCGGCATGCGCCGCAAGGCCAGGATCCACGAAAAGCTGGAAGTCATGTCGGTGCAGGACGGCTTGCGCGCCATCCGCTTTGCCGAGATCGTCATCATCGTGCTCGACGCCACCATTCCCTTCGAGAAGCAGGATCTGCAGATTGCCGACCTGATCATCCGCGAGGGCCGCGCGCCGGTGATCGCCTTCAACAAATGGGACATGATCGACCACCCCCAGGAACTCCTGGCGGAACTGCGCGAGAAGACCGAGCGGCTGTTGCCGCAGGCGCGGGGCATGCAGGCAGTGCCGGTCTCGGCCGAGACTGGGCGCGGCCTCGACAAGTTGATGGATGCCGTCATCAAGACGCACAGAGTGTGGAACAGCCGCGTCTCGACCGGCAAGCTCAACCGTTGGCTGGAAGGCATCCTGGCGCATCATCCGCCGCCCGCCGTGGCGGGGCGTCGGCTGAAGATCAAATATGTCACGCAGGCCAAGACGCGCCCGCCGGGCTTCGTCGTCTCCTGCTCACGGCCGGACGCGATGCCGCAATCCTATGTCCGCTATCTCTCGAACAGCCTGCGCGAAGCCTTCGACATGCCAGGCGTGCCGATCCGCATCGCCTTGCGCACCTCGGAAAATCCGTTCGCCAGCAGGGCGAAGAAACGCCGCTGAGCGTTTCTGCGGCCCTTTAAGCAGCGCTCCGCAGGCCGGCACGCGCTTGCGCGTTTTCGGGCAGCGATTCCAGCGCCGCCTGCAGCAGGATGTCGGCAAGGCGCGCCGCCACCGGGTCCGGCTCGGCCTCCTTGCGATGCAGGAACAGCGCCATCTCAGGCAGTGCGGGCAGCCCCAAAACCTCCGGCGTCATTGCCCTGACAGTGGACGGCAGACCGATATCGGTGCGGATCGTCAGTCCCAACCCGGCGGCGACCGCCGGCGCAGACCCGCTGGAACGGCGCTCGGCCTCGCCAACAGCCTCGTCTTCATCGCCTTCTTCCTGGTGCCGATCGCCATTCCGGGGCTTCTCGTCTTCTGGTCGTGGGCGGGCGTCTGGCTGGCTGCGGCTTTTTGCGCACTGATCGCCGGGCCGATCTTTCTTCGGCCCGAACATGGCCGCACAAGCGCCTGACTTCGGATCGACAGGGAAGGTCGACAGGGAAAACACGATCCAACCTGTTAACGCACCATCAAGGTTAATGCATCATTGTGCCTCTCCAGTGGGGTCAGTTGCGTTTCTGGAGAGTTCCGTGCATCGACGTGTTTTGAAGCGGCTTGTCGCTGTCGCCGGTGAGAAGAAACGTTCACTCCTGTCTCCGTCCATTATTGGTCTGTGCAGTCGGGTCGGCTTTCCGAAGATCCCCATGCGCCGACGTGTCTCGACGCCGGTTGCCGCCGTCGGTGAGAAAAGACGTTCACTCCTGTCTCCTCTGGTCATCGGGCTTGGCATCTGGGTCGGTTTTCCCAATGTCATTGCCTACCAGGACATGACGAGCCTGGTTTCCGGCCTCAAGGCGCCGAACGCCCGCTGGAACGCCTATGTCGAGAAATCCGTCGCCGGATCGGTCCATGCCGCCGAAATGCCTTTCCTCGATTCCGACAGCACCGGCTCGATCTCGGGTTCCGGCGTCCAGTTGCCCGGCATCGGCGCTGTGTCGTTTCGCGGCAAGGGCAGCGTAGCCAGCACGACGCCCGACGAGGACCGCGTCGTGCGAGCCGCTAAGAAGGGCCGCATCATCATGGTCTCGCCGGTCGCGCCGCCGAAGAATTTCAACGCCGGCTCGATTTTCAAACGCACTTCCTCTCTTCTTCGCCCAAGCATGGACAGCAGCCTGAAGATGGCTTTCGCCAAGCCAGAGATCAAAGGCAAGGAGATCCAGATTGCCGCCGCGTTCCACGCGCGCGTCGACAAGAAACCGGATCCCGGCGTGCCGGCCATGCTTGCCGCACTGGTCAACAACGATCACCCCGACGTCCTGGCGACGGCCTACGCCTCGGCCGCGCCCGACTATGCGCAGGCGTCGCCCTTCGAGGCCTTGCTGCAGGACGAGAAGCCCAACGATGGCCGCTTCATTCCGCCGGTGGCCAAGGGCGATCATTCGTGGATGCAAACGCCGCTGCCGGCGAGCGTCTTCTCCAAGCCGGAACAGACTTGCCTCGCCAACGGCATCTATTTCGAGGCGCGCGGCGAATCCGTGCGCGGCCAGGCCGCCGTCGCCCAGGTCATCCTCAATCGCGTTCGCAATCCGGCCTATCCGAACTCGATCTGCGGCGTCGTCTACCAGAACGACAAATGGTTCAACCGTTGCCAGTTTTCCTTCGCTTGCGACGGCAGGAAGAAGCGCATCCAGAGCCCCGCCCACTACAAGACTGCGCAGGATGTCGCCATGGCGGTCACTGCCGGCAAGATCTTCATCCCGGAAGTGGGATCATCGACCCATTACTACGCCAACTACGTCAACCCGGGTTGGGCGCGAACGATGAAAAAAATGACCAAGATCGGCCTGCACATCTTCTACCGCACCTATGGCGGCGGCTGGAGCTGAGCGCTCCGGCAAGGCCCCCGGCGCGGCCGATCGAAGACCCATCGCCGGAGGGATTCGGTCGCGGCATGCCAACAACGGTATCGGGCACGATGTCGCACCCTAGCAAATCATTGATTTCAATAGGGAAAATACTTGAGGCTGAAGTTCCGCCCGTGGCTTGACGGGCGCGGACCCTCTAACTATGTTGCCGGCGACTTAAGAGCGGACGGACGGTGACGATCTGACCGGGCAAGGGGGTTGCGATGGCCGACGAGAATGGGCCAGACGGAACCGGAGAAACCGGCCGCGGCAAACAGCGTCAAGCCGACATCCGCGACGACGATCTTGAGCGCCGCCGGCGCGACCTTGAAGCATCGCTTGCGACAAGGCGGCCGAACCGGCTCGAGGGGAAAGACGACGCGAAAGCGGGCAGTGCGGCCGGATATGGCCAGGCGCTCAAGCTGTCCAGCGAGTTCATCGCCGGGATAGTGGTTGGCGCAGGTCTCGGCTGGATCATCGACCGTGTGGCGGGGACATCGCCATGGGGTCTGATCGTTTTTTTGCTGCTGGGTTTTGGCGCCGGCGTGCTCAACGTCCTGCGTTCTGCGGGGCTTATGGCGGAATTCGGACAAGGCGACAAAACGCGCGATCCGAAAGAATGAACTTGAGGCGCCGCTTGCCGGCGCAATGAACAGGACACTCAAGCCGCGTGCGGCTTCGATGGGGAATTAAAGTGGCTGCTGACAAGGTCGATCCGATCCACCAGTTCCATATCAACAAGCTGATTCCGATCGAGATCGGCGGCTACGACCTGTCCTTCACCAATTCGGCTCTTTTCATGGTCGCGACCGTCGCCGTTGCGTCGGCGTTCCTCTATCTCACCACCTCGAGCCGCAGCCTCGTTCCCGGCCGTCTTCAGTCGGTCTCGGAAATGGCCTACGAATTCGTCGGCAACATGCTGAGGGATGCAGCCGGAACGCAGGGCATGAAGTTCTTCCCCCTCGTGTTTTCGCTGTTCATGTTCGTGCTCGTTGCCAATCTGCTCGGTCTTTTCCCGTATTTCTTCACCGTCACCAGCCACATCATCGTCACCTTCGGCCTCGCTGCGCTGGTGATCGGAACGGTCGTCGTCTACGGCTTCATGAAGCACGGCCTTGGTTTCCTGAAATTGTTCGTGCCGCATGGCGTGCCGGTCTACCTGCTGCCGCTGGTGGTGCTGATCGAGGTGATTTCCTTCGTCTCGCGCCCGGTCAGCCTCTCGGTTCGTCTGTTCGCGAATATGCTGGCCGGCCACATCACGCTGAAGGTGTTCTCGGGCTTCGTGGTGAGCTTGAGCGCGCTCGGCACGCTTGGCATTGCCGGATCGGTCCTGCCGCTGGCGATGGCCGTGGCGCTGACGGCGCTGGAACTGCTGGTCGCGTTCCTGCAGGCCTATGTCTTTGCCGTGCTGACCTGCATGTATCTGAACGACGCCCTGCACCCCGGGCACTGACCCAGGCTGGCCAAGAGTTTCTGGCATTGCTGCCGGATGGAATTGCAACGGAATTTTAGATCCAAAGGAGTTGAACAAATGGAAGCAGAAGCAGCAAAGTACATCGGCGCCGGCATCGCATGCCTCGGCATGGGTGGCGCCGGTATTGGCCTTGGCAACATCTTCGGCAGCTATCTGGCGGGCGCGCTGCGCAACCCGTCGGCCGCGGATGGCCAGTTCGGCCGCCTGATCTTCGGCTTCGCCGTGACGGAAGCGCTGGGCATTTTCTCCCTTCTCATCGCGCTTCTGGCTCTGTTCGGCTGAGCCCCTGTTCGGCTAACATTGGGAATTGGACGGGCCGGCCGCAATCAGCGGCGGGCCTGATATCAGGGAATAGTCCATGTTCGTGACATCTGCCTTTGCGCAAGAGTCCGCGCCCGCCGTCGAAGGCGGCCATACCGGCACGGAAGGCGAAACGCATTCCGGCACCGGCGTGCCTGCCGAGGCGCACGGCATGTTCCCGCCATTCGATCCGGCGACATTCCCGTCGCAGCTTCTGTGGCTGGCGATCACCTTTGGGCTGTTCTATCTGTTCCTCAAGAAGGTGGTGATGCCGCGTGTCGGCGGCATCATCGATGTCCGCAACGACCGCATCACCCAGGACCTCGACCATGCCGCCAGGCTGAAGGGCGAGGCCGATGCCGCCGTTGCCGCCTATGAGCAGGAACTGGCGGAAGCCAAGACCAAGGCCAATGCGATCGGGCAGCAGGCCAACGATGCCGCCAAGATGGAAGCCGAGGCCGCCCGCAAGAAGGTCGAGGCTGCCCTCGACAAAAAACTTGGCGAGGCCGAGGCCCGCATTTCGTCCATCAAGGCCAATGCCATGAAGGAAGTCGGCACGATCGCCGAGGACACTGCTTCGGCCATCGTCGAGGCGCTTGTCGGCGGCAAGGCCAGTAAGGCCGAGATCGCGGCAGCCGTCAAATCCGTGGCCCGGTGAGGAGCGCATCATGGACCCCACATCACTCGCGACACTTTGGGCCACCGTTGCCCTCGTCATTTTCCTGGCCATTGCCGTCTACATCAAGGTGCCGGGGCTGATCGCAAAGGCGCTCGATGCCCGCGCCGACAAGATCAGCAACGAGCTTGAGGACGCACGTCGGCTGCGCGAGGAGGCCCAGCAGCTGCTCGGCCAATACCAGCGCAAGCGCAAGGAAGCCGAGCAGGAGGCCGCCGACATCGTCGCCGCCGCCAAGCGCGAGGCCGACATGCTAGCCGCCGAGGCGCACCAGAAGACCGAGGACTATGTCGCCCGGCGCACCGCGCTTGCCGAATTGAAGATCGGTCAGGCCGAGCGCGAGGCGATCGGTGAGGTGCGCGCCAGTGCCGTCGATATCGCCGTCGAAGCCGCACGCACGCTGCTCGCCGGCAAGATCGACGCCAAGGCCGGCGCCGACCTGTTCAAGGCCTCGCTTCAGGATGTTAAGTCTAAGCTGAATTAAGCGATTTCATCGAGAAGTTCATCGAAAGCCGCCTGGGAAACCTAGCGGCTTTTTTTGTGCGGGCGGGCGAGCGCGTAATCTCCCTCCTTGAGGGGGAGATGGCCGGCAGGCCAGAGGGGGTAGCCGCGCGTGAAGCGCCAGCCTTCTCTTCGCCCCAGATGGCGTCGCGCCAGCTGAAGCGACCCCCTCTGTCGCCTTCGGCGACATCTCCCCCTCAAGGGGGGAGATTTGGCGCTGCCTCAATCCAGGCCGGCAAGGCCCTCTTCGTCGAGCACTTCGGTGCCGCCAAGCCGGAACGGTGCGAAGGACGCGCGGTGCAGCCGCGACACCGGTCCATGCACCTCGATCGCCGTTCGGTGGCGGACGGTGGCATAGCCCATATGAGCCTCGAAACCGTAATGCGCGTGATGGCTGCCGCAGCCGCACATCATGCGGTCGCGCATCACCTTGGCGACGATCGAGGCGGCAGCGATCGACTGCGAGCGCTGGTCGCCCTTGATCAGCGCTCTGCCTTCGCATGGCAGCCCGAGCGGCACGTCGCGGCCGTCGGCCAGGGCCAGTTTTGGCCGCACCGAGAGCCCGACCAATGCGCGACGCATCGCCTCGAGGCTGGCCTTGAGAATATTGCTGCCATCGATGCCTTCCGCGCTGACCGAAGCCATCGACACGCCAAGAGCGGAGCCGAGGATTTTCAGGAACAGCGCCTCGCGCTGCAGATGGCTGAGGCGCTTGGAATCATCGAGACCGTCGGGAATGTTGGCGGGATCGAGCACCACCGCTGCCGCGACGACCGGCCCGGCGAGCGGGCCGCGGCCGGCCTCGTCCATTCCCGCCACCGGCCACAGGCCTTCGGCCATCGCCTTCGTCTCGAAGGAGAAATCGGGTCTCTCGACGATTTCGAAGAGAAGCGGAGAATCAGAGCGCGCGCGAGCCATGTTGCGGCGAGGTTCGCATTGGCTCCGATTCTCCGCAAGTCCCTCCGGGTCCGGCGGGGCACCGGACTCGGAGGGCACCGTCTGCAAGCCCGGGGACAAGACAGGCCGGACGGGATCTTTTTTCCATGTGCCGCCGGCAATGGCGGCACATGATGATTTCAAAGCAGCATCAGTTGCTCGGTTGCCTTGGCCGCGACGACGAACTGATCGGTCCTGAGCGACCGCCGCTCGGCGTTGAGGCCAAGCCTTTTGGCGGCGATCTCGAAGCGCCGGCCGATCTGCCAGGCATAGGGGCCGGCGCCCTTCATGCGCTTGCCCCAATCTGAATCGTAATCCTTGCCGTCGCGCATCGAGCGGATCAGCGACATGACGTGGCGGTAGCGGTCCGGATAATGGCGCAGCAGCCAATCCTTGAAGATCGGCGCGACTTCCAGCGGCAGGCGCAGCACGACATAGCCGGCCTCGCGCGCTCCCGCTGCACATGCCGAATCGAGGATGCGTTCCATCTCCTGATCGGTCAGGCCGGGGATGATCGGAGCGACCATGACCGAGGTCGGAATGCCCGCATCCGAAAGCTGCCTGATCGCCTCCAGCCGCTTGGTCGGCGTCGACGCGCGTGGCTCCATCGTGCGCGCCAGCATGCGGTCGAGCGTCGTCACCGACAGCGCCACCTTGGCCAGCCCGCGTTCGGCCATGCGCGACAGAATGTCGATGTCGCGCGTCACCAGCGCGGATTTGGTGACGATGCCGACCGGGTGGCCGCGCGCCTCCAGCACTTCGAGGATCTCGCGCATGATCCGGTACTGCTTCTCGATCGGTTGGTAGGGATCGGTGTTGGTGCCGATGGCAATGGTGCGCGGCTGATAGCCGTCCTTCGACAGTTCCTTGTCGAGCAGCCGCGCCGCATCCGGCTTGGCGAACAGCTTCGATTCGAAATCCAGCCCCGGCGACAGGCCCATGAAGCTGTGCGTCGGCCGGGCAAAGCAATAGACGCAGCCATGCTCGCAGCCGCGATAGGGGTTGATCGAGCGGTCGAAGGAAATGTCGGGCGATTCGTTACGGGTGATGATGGTGCGCGGCTTCTCGACCTGCACCTCGGTCTTGAAGGGCGGCAGCTCCTCCAGCGAATTCCAGCCATCGTCGAACACATGCCGGCTGACCGGTTCGAACCGACCGGACGGGTTGATGCCGGCGGACCGGCCGCGATTGCGCTCCGGACGGATACGGACGCCACTCTGCTCGATCATTGCATTGGCCATCTCGGCTCTTCCAGCCCCGAAGGCAGCAATGTCGGCACGTACGATCTGTTCCATTTTCGCCCTCTCCCAGGGACTGTCAGCAGGCTGTCGAATCGCTCTGTTCATGAAAATAATCCTATTTTGCCGATGAGAACAAATCAAGAACTTTTTATGATGCGACGCAAAAACTGGCGCTGCCGCCGGCTTTCCGATATTCGGCTAACGATGCTCAGCGTTCTCATCCAGACCTTGAATGACGAAGAGAGACTTGCCCGCACGCTCGCCTCGCTGATCGGCGGCGCGGTCGAGGGCGTGGTGCGCGACGTCATCGTCTGCGACGCCGGCTCGGCCGATCAGACGCACCGCGTTGCCGACCATGCCGGCTGCCTTTTTGTGGCGAGCGGCGGCGTTGCTGCCGGTATCCGGCAGGCAAAGGGCGACTGGCTGCTGCTGCTGGAGCCAGGCGCGCGGCTGGCGGAAGGCTGGATCGACGAGGTCGCTGCCCATACAGCCAGGCAAACCATGCCGGCACGATTCTCGCGGGCGCGCGGCAGCCGCGTGCCGTTCCTGTCGCGGGTCTTTTCGGGAAACCGGGCACTGGCCGAAGGGCTGGTGATCAGTAAGCGTCAGGCCGCGGCCTTGTCGAAAAACGCCCGCAGCGCCGAAGCCATCGCACGCGGTCTTGCGACCAAGAGGCTCGACGCCGAGATCTGGGTGGCGCCGGCGAAGTGAGGGGCCTTCCTCTGCCGTAGCTTGCTGGGTTAGGCGGCGCGCAGGCTGTGGGCGGAAAGCGGCTTGGTGGAGGCCCTATTGCAGCGACCCTCCTGGGAGGAATGCATATGCTTGTCGTCCTGCAAGAAACTCGCGATACTTGGCAACATTTCGGGGAGATTGCAGATGAATGTATCTAAATTCGTTCGTATCGCCTTGCTGGCAGCAGCTTGGTCAGTGCCGGCGATCGCGTCGGCGCAGGAGTCGTCCCTTTGGTCAGTTTATGAGAACACGCTCAAATCGGCCAAGTACATCGATCTGACCCATGCCTTCGAGCCGGTGCAGCCTGTATGGCCGGGCTTCGCCAATGCCAAGTTCAAACCGACTGTCGCAGGTCGGGATATCGAGGGCTACGTCAAGGCTGGCGAAGAGTTCACTTACGACAAGCATGGGTTCGTCGCGACCGCCTACGAGCTGACGACGGACCAATATGGCACGCAGCTCGATCCGCCCTCCCACTGGAACCCACTCGGTGCAACGATCAGCGACCTGCCGGCCACTTATGCCGTGCGGCCGCTCGTCGTGATCGACATCAGCGGCAAGGTGCAGACTGACGAAGGCTATCACCTCCAGGTCGCCGACGTCGAAGAGTGGGAAAAGGAGCACGGCCGCATACCGGAGGGTTCGGTCGTCTTCGTGCGTTCGGATTGGTACAAGAAATGGTCCGATGCCGCCCGCTTCAACCAGAAGCCGTTTCCAGGCGTCAGTTTGGACGCGCTGAAGTTCCTGCATCTGGAGCGGAAGATTCTGTTTCATGGCCATGAGCCGCTCGACACCGACACCACGCCCAATCTCGAAGGCGAACATTGGCTGCTTCACAATGATTTCACCCAGGCAGAAGGCGTTGCAAACCTCGACAAAGTGCCAGAGGCCGGGGCGTTGGTTACAATCGGCTTTGCCAAGCCGCTCGGCGGGTCGGGCGGGTATGCGCGTTACATTGCCATTGCACCCGCCGACTGGACGGAGGGCGTTTCGGTCACCGAGGCGCCGGGTGTGCCGCTTTCTCGGCAAAACGCGCCGCTCAAGCGCGACGAGAACGGCGTCTTCCGTCCGACGCCCTGATCGCTGGCGATATCAGCAGGCCGGCGAGACGACTAGCCCCTCCGGCGCTCGCGAAAACGTGACTGTCCCGACGATAGCTATCATAATCGCCAGCGCTATCGTGGCATGAGCGCGCCGGTCCTGCCACGGGAGACAGCCATGCTCCGCCTATCTGCCGCAGTTCTGCTGACCCTGGCATTCTGGCCGCTTACCGCTTCGGCCCAGGAACAGCCGCCGCCGTCGAGATGCGTTGCGATCGCGCAAGCGCTGCCGTCGGCCACCTATGCCAGCTTCACGGCGCCCAAGGCGCAGACGCCTCTGCTGGCCGAGGCCTTCGTCGACGGCGAGGTTACGATCACCTATGCCGGCCATTCGACCTACATCATCGAGACACCCGCCGGCGTCAGGATCGCCACCGATTTTTCCGGCGTCTACGGCGGTGACCCGCTGCCGCGTGTGGTGACCATGAACAAGGCCCACCGCACCCATTATTCGGACTATGTGGATCCCGGCATCGAATATGTGTTGCGCGGTTGGAATCCGGACGGCGGTCCGGCGCGCCACGCTCTTGTCGTGGATGACGTCTACATCCGCAACGTGCCGACGGATATCCGCAATGGCGGCGATCTCGGCAAGGACGGCAACTCCATCTTCATCTTCGAAGTGGCGGGGCTCTGCATCGGCCATCTCGGCCATCTGCACCACCGGCTGGAGGACGCGCATTATGGCGCCATTGGCCGGCTCGACGTCCTTATGGTGCCTATCGACGGCGGCATGACGCTGTCGCTCGACCGGATGACCGAAATCACCGCGCGGCTCTATTCATCGATGATCCTGCCGATGCATCGCCATTCGACCCCGATCAGTGAGTTCACAGGTAGGATGGGTGACGATTTCGCGGTGGAATTCCTCTCCGGCCGGTCGCTGACGGTCTCGCTGAAGACGCTGCCCGACCGGCCGACGATCATCATCCTCGAAGGGGTCTGATCGCTTCGTCCCGGTCTTCTCCGCCGTGCGCAACCTCTTCTTTCCACTCGCTCAAAACACTCGCTGTCGTTCGGCTTCAGGGGGCAGAGTTAGCTGCCCTCCACTCTGCGGGCCGATAGGACTAACGAGGGCAGCTTCCGGACGTGCTACTCTGGTTGTTGCGGTCATCGCGAAAATTGGTATCATGTTGGTATTATCGCTATGGGTCCCAGGCGTGACATTCCTCGAATTTTTCGCTGCTGCGCAGAGCAATGGAAGTGATGCGCCGGTCTATAGGCGCCTGCAGGCAGCCCTAGTCGACGCGATCGCCTCGGGCACCTTGAAACCGGGCGCCGTTCTTCCGCCCGAACGTGAGCTTGCCCTTGAACTTGGCATTTCGCGGGTTACCGTGCGTAGAGCGATGGCTGAACTTGTCCGCCAAGGTCTGATTATCCAGCGACATGGCAGCGGAACATATGTTTCGGGGACGCGCGAGCGCGTCGTGCAAAGCTTGAGCCGACTTTATTCCTTCTCCGAAGACATGACCTCGCGCGGACGGACGCCAGGCACGCTGTGGCTGGAGCGCGACCTTAGCGTGGCGAATGCCGACGAGGCGCGCCGGCTCGAAATGCCCAATGGCGGGTCTGTCGTTCGGATGTGCCGGCTGCGGCTGGCGGATAAAGAGCCCATTGCGTTGGAAACCTCATTGATTCCGGCTGCTATCCTGCCCGACCCGAAGCAGATCGAAGACTCCCTCTACCGGACATTGCGCGATCTTGGTCATGTTCCAGTCAAGGCCGTTCAGCGTTTCTCGGCGATCAACCTCGACGAAAAGAGCGCCCGCCTTCTCAACGCACCGACGGGCGCTGCAGCGCTCGACATCTACCGGATAACCCGGAGGGAGGATGGCGTCGTCGTTGAATCCAGTCGGTCGATTTTTCGCGGCGACGCCTACGATTTCGTTGCTGAGCTCGGGCTGGGCAGATGAAATATGGTAGCTGCCAGGCGATCCCGGCGCCATCAGCAAACTCTTTCGTGAGACAAGTGCGCACTGATGTCCGGCCACGATTGAATCGGAACCGCGGCGGCCGTGGAGCAGCCAGCATTGCGTGCCATCAGAGATAAGACCAATTCATGACCAGTTATTTCCTTGGCATCGACGCGGGCTCGTCCGTAACCAAAGTCGCGGTGTTCGACGAAAATGGCCAACAGCTCGGCATGGGATTTCGTCGCATCCGTCTGCAAAGACCCTATCCAGGTTGGTCGGAACTCGATCCCACCCTTGCATGGAGCGCGGTAAGCGAGGCGATCCGTGCTGCTCTCGCCAACGCCGGTATCGTGGGAAACGATATTGCCGCCGTGGGTCTGTCGGCGGCCATGGTAGGGGCATGGCTGGTCGATTATACCGGCAGTGCCTTGCGTCCCGGTATCGTTTGGGAAGACAGCCGGGCGCAGGATTTGCTGGAACGGCGGGCGGCCGACGTGCCGGATTTCTATCAAAGGGTCTTCCAATCCGATGGTTGCGTATTGCAGCAGGGGTGCACGTTGCCGCTACTTGCTTGGCTGCGAACATATGAGCCAGATGTGCTGGACAGGGCGGCACATGTTTTCGGCTATAAGGATTTCCTGCGCCTGAAGCTGACCGGACGGGTAGCCGCCGATCGGACGGAAGCTGCAGTGGCGCCAGGCAGCGCGCGGCAGCGCGACCACAGCCCCGAAATGCTTGCATTGTTCGACGTCGCCGACCTGGCGCACAAGCTGCCGCCAGCAGCAGATTCCGAAACCATAGGCGGCTTCGTCACGGCCACGGCAGCAACTGCTACCGGCCTGAGGGAAGGCACGCCGGTGGCGATCGGCGCTGGCGATGTCCCGGCGACGGTCATTGGCGCCAGTGCACTCGAAAGCGGGATGGCGATGGCCGTTCTCGGTACGACCTGCATGGTCGGCATCGTCTCCGATCAGCCCGTGTTCACGCCACCCAATTTGGGCCTGCTTTTTACCCTGCCCGGCGAGAACTGGTTTCGCGCGATGGTCAACGTGGCCGGCACGCTCAACCTTGACTGGGCTATCGAAACGCTGTTGCCCGACCTAGCCGGGGAACCCGATCTCTACGCGCAGATGGAGGCGATGATCGCCCCGCTACCTATCGGCAATGAGGGCGTGACCTATTTGCCATATCTCAGCGAGAGCGGCATCATTGCGCCGGTGGTTGACCACGAGGCGCGTGCCGGTTTTTACGGTCTCGCACCCCGACACGGGCGGCCTCACATGATCCGGGCCGTCTATGAGGGCGTGACGCTGGCGATGCGCGATCTGTACCAAGGTCTGGAAGGCACCGGCGACAAAATCCTGCTGACCGGCGGCGGAGCGCGCAGCCTGATGTGGACCCAAATGATCGCCGACGCGCTCGGCATCACTGTTCTCGTCCCGGCCGGGACCGAATTTGGTGCCAGGGGAGCAGCTCTCCTCGCGGCGACAGCCATTGGACGGTTCGGTTCGATCCGCGAAGCGTCGAAGGCGACCCGGCAGATACAGCGCCGCCATGAGCCGGACGGTTCCGTGAAGCCGGCCTGGGACCGCGCCTTCGCTAATTATCGCGCCCGCCGCGACAGCAGCTTGCGCAGATAGCCGGAAAAGCTCTACAAAGTTGTTTCAGGTGGTACATACCACGAGAAATTCTGGTTTAACCTGTCCATGCCTTCAATCGTCGCCGCAGATCATGTGCCGCTTTATCAACGCATCGCGAGTTCGTTCGCGGCGCAGATAGCATCCGGTGCGCTGAAGGTCGGCGAAAGATTGCCGTCGGAGCGGCAGATGGCCGAGGAGCTCGGCGCGAGCCGAATGACGGCTCGCCAGGCGCTTAAGCTTCTCGAACGGCGCGGCTTGGTGGAGACGCGTACCGGCCGAGGCGCCTTTGTCGCCCATCCGCGCATCGAACAGCAGCTCAGTACTCTGAGCGGTTTTACCGAGGAGATGCATCGCGGCGGCCGCTTGGCTTCCAGCATCGTGCTGGATGCAGGCGTCGGCGCGGCGGATCGGGAAGCGGCGGCGGCGCTTGGCATTGCAGAGCATGCGCCGGTCCATCGCTTGGTTCGTGTGCGTCTGGCGGATGCCGAACCCGTTGGCCTCGAGCGCACCGAAATCCCGGCGGCGCTGGCGCCGAAACTGCTGGAACGCGCGGATTTCAGCACGGATTCGCTCTATCGCGTGCTGCGAGAGGACTATGGCCTCTACCCGAGCGAAGCCGAGCAGAAGCTCTGGTCCGCGCATCCGGATGCGGCCAGTGCTGCCTCACTTGGTATTTCGCTGCAGAGTCCGGTTCTCTTTCTCACCCGCCGCACGCTCGACGCGACGGGCCGTCCGATCGAATACGTCCGGGCGGTCTATCGCGGCGACTGCTTCGTGATGCGCGTCAATCTGACGCTCGGAACAGACACATGACCAAGACGCCGACTGCCGCCGCTTATTTAGCCGACCTCACTACTCGTATCGGTCGTCTATACGACGACAATGCCGAAGCGATCGCGCTCGCCGCCGCCGCCGTCGAGCGCACGGCCAAGGCTGACGGGCTGGTCTATGTTTTTGGCACCGGCCATAGCCACACCATGGCCGAAGAGGCGCACTACCGGGCCGGTGGGCTGGCGCTGACCGTGCCGATCCTCGCCGCTACGACCATGGTGCATGAAGGTGCGGTCGCGGGCACTGTATTCGAGCGAATGTCGGGCATCGTCGCGCCCATATTCGCCCGCTATCCGATCGGGCCAAACGATGTGCTGATCGTCGTGTCCAACAGCGGCGTCAATACGGCCACCGTGGAGGCTGCGTTGATCGGCAAGACAATCGGAGCGACCGTTGTCGCGATCACCTCGGAAGCCTATTCGAAGGTTGCTGCCCAAGGGCGGACGCGGCTCGCCGACGTCGCCGACATCGTCCTTGACAATGGTGCGCCTCCTGGCGACGCCACCATCAACCTGCCGGGGAGCAAATTGCGTGTCGGCCCGGTGTCAACTTCGATTGGGGCAGCGCTGATGAACGCCGTGTTCGTCGAAGCAGCTGCGCGTCTGCAGTCGGCTGGTGGCGCCGCACCCATTTATCTCAGCGCCAATATGCCGGGCGCCAAGGAGGTCAACGAGGCGCTGGTTGATCGTTATCGACCGCGCAATCCGCATCTTTGAGAATTCCAGGACACAGGGATTCCGGACTCAACGGGAGTCTCGGAGCAACGGGAGGAATATGATGATGAGCCCTACGAGATTTCTGACGATCGCCGGCTTCGCCGCTACACTTCTTGCCGGCACCGCCTATGCCGAGCCGGTCGACCTGACGGTCTGGCATATGGAGCAGCCGCCGCACCGCGTGCAGCGCATGAAGGAACTGCTCGACGAATTCAACGCCGCCCATCCCGACATCCAGGTCAAGCAGGAGCCGCAAAGCTGGGGTGAGGTCTACGCTAAGGCGCCGGCGGCCTTCGCCGCCGGAAACGGTCCGGACCTTCTCTTTACCATTCCCGATTTCACAACAGTCCTGAAAGGCATCGATGTGGTCGTGCCGGTCGACGATCTGGTCAAGGACCTCGACAGCAAGCATGGCTTCGTCGAGGCGACGCTCGCGCCCTATAAATACGACGACCATGTTTGGGCCGTGCCGGCCTACAACATGGCGATCTCGCTATGGTACCGCAACAGCGTGCTGAAAGCGGCAGGCGTCGAGGTGCCGAAGACCTGGAGCGAGTGGCAGGCTGCCGCCGAGAAGCTCAGCACCGATGGCAAATCCGGCATCGGTCTTCCGGCCAACAAACAGCTCTATACGGACCAAACCGTCTATAGCTTCATGGTCAACAGCGGCGCCGGCGATCTCTACAATGACGACGGCTCGATTGCTTTCGACAAGCCGGAAACCGTCAAGGCTTACGATTTCTACAGCAAGCTTGCCAAGTTTTCGCCACCCGACAACAGCACGTGGACATGGGGGGAGGCGGAGGCATGCTTTGCAAACAGCAGCTGCGGCATGATCCTGCAGTTCGGTGTCATCAACACCTACGAAACGCAGGCCGAAGGTGACGCCGCCGATCTCGGCGTGGCGCCCGTTCCGCATGCCGACGAGCAGAGCGCGTCGGCGACCATCTCCTATTCGAACGCCATCATGCTGACGACAAAGGATGAGGCGAAGCAGAAAGCCGCCAAGGTGTTTCTCACATGGTTGCTTGAACCTGCAAATTACGGTCGCTTTCTCACAATGGAGCCAGGCCTGTTCCTGCCGGTGACTAATGACGGCGCCAAGGCGGAATCGTTCTGGAGCGACAAGACCGTGACTAAATACAAGTCCCAGGTCGAAACCATGATTGCCAATTCGCAAAACGGCAAGCTCTTCGGCTTCACCACCGGCAAGGTGTTTCCGTCGATCGGCGCCATCTCGGCTCAGAATGTGATCGCCGAGACCTTGCAGCGCGTTGTTGTCGACGGTCAGAGCGCCGCCGATGCCGTCAAGGCCGGGCAGGCGCGGATGTCCGAAATCGCCACCAAATAGCGGGCAAGCCGGGGAACGCTCATGAAGAACACGACGCTCGCTTTTGCGTTCGTTTCGCCGGCGCTCCTCTTCCTGCTGGCGGTTCTCGGCTGGCCGCTCGTTCAAGCCGCCATCCTGAGCTTTCAGGATGTCGGCGTGATCGGCTCTGAAGGCCACTTCATTGGGCTCGGCAACTATGCGACGATCCTCGGCGGCGCCGGCTTCTGGCGGGCGCTTGGCCGCAGTGTCGTCTGGGTGCTGTCCAACGCGGTGGTGCAGACTTTGTTGGCGCTGGCAGCGGCGCTTATCCTCAATCAGAAATTTCCCGGCGTCCGGATCGCACGCACCTGGATAATTCTCACATGGATTGTGCCGACCGTGGTCGTTGTCATCATCTGGCGGTGGTTGCTTTCCTCGTCGGGCGGCATGATCAACCCTCTTTTGATCCAGGCCGGCGTGATCGAGCGTCCGGTTGGTTTCTTCGCCACGCGCGAAGGCGCCATGACCACGCTGATAATGATCAATTCCTGGCGCTGGTTTCCATTCACCACACTGATGATGCTGGCTGGCCTGACGCGCATTCCGGGCGATCTCTACGAGGCGGCGCGGATTGATGGCGCTGGCACGTTCCAGCGTTTCAAGCGCATCACCTGGCCGTTGCTGCAACCGACATTGATGGTGCTCGGCGTCGTCGGCACGCTTCTGTCCTTCAACGTCTTCGATGTGATCTGGCTGCTCACCGCGGGTGGTCCATCCGGCGCCACCCAGACATTGCCTGTGCTCATCTATGAAACCGCCTTCAAGGGCTATCGTTTGAGCGAAGCTGCGACGATTTCCGTTCTCACCAGCATCCTCCTGATGGGATTTGCCTTTTTGACGACGCGAGCCATGACGGCGGCGGAGGCGGATCGATGAGGCGCACTTTCGGCCAGTCGCTTTCGCTCTATGGCGGCGTTTTGGTCATTGTTCTTGCAATCGGTCTGCCGTTCTGGTGGGTGTTGACCGGCTCCATCAAATTGCCGAAGGAAATCATCCAGCGTGTGCCCACGATGGTGCCGCACAGCTTTACCCTTCAACATTTCGAAAAGCTCCTGCAGGCTTCGGATTTCCCGATTTATCTACTCAACAGCATGGTTGTGGCGCTGTTTTCCACGGCCTTCACGGTGTTGCTCGCCTTGCCTGCCGCCTATGCCTTTTTTCGCATGGAGTTTCCGGGCCGCAACGCGCTCTACAAGACGATACTGCTCGCTTACGCTTTCCCTGGCGTGGTGGTGCTGATCCCGCTCTACGGCCTGTTCGCGAAGGTCGGGCTGATCGACAGCCCCGTGGCGCTGGTTATCGTCAACGTTGCCTTCGCATTGCCGTTCTCGATCTGGATGATGCGTTCATTCCTGGCGACCGTTCCGCGCGAGATCGAGGAGGCGGCGGTCGTCGATGGAGCACCCACCACCACCATTCTGATCAGAATCCTGATGCCGCTGATTGCGCCGGGCATCGCCAGCGTCGCTATCTTCGCGTTCATCTCGTCCTGGACGGAGTTCCTGTTCGCCTCGGTATTGATCGTGTCGGATGCCAGGCGCACCATTCCGGTCGGCTTTGCCGGCATTATCGGCCAGTATCAGATCGACTGGGGCCTCCTGCTTGCCGGCGCCACGGCAGCCATCATTCCGGTCGTCGCACTCTTCGCCCTTGTCGGCCGCTGGTTCGTCTCCGGCCTTACCGATGGCGCCGTGAAATAGGCTCGAGGGAAGAACTATGGCGGGTCTATCACTTCAGTCGGTCAAGAAGCGCTTTGGCGAAACGGAGGTTATCGGCGGTGTCGATCTTGACGTCGCCGATGGTGAGTTTGTCGTCTTTGTCGGCCCCTCCGGCTGCGGCAAATCAACGCTTCTGCGTATGATCGCCGGGCTGGAAAGAACGTCCGACGGGCGTATCCTGATTGGCGGGCGCGACGTCACCGACGAGGATCCAGCCAAGCGCGGTATAGCCATGGTATTCCAGACCTATGCGCTCTATCCGCACATGTCTGTGGCAACCAACATGGGATTTCCGTTGGAGATGGCCCGGCGCCCCAAGGAAGAGATCGACCGTAAGGTGGCGGAGGCGGCGAAGATACTGCACCTGGAGGCCTATCTCGAGCGTAAGCCACGCGAGCTTTCCGGCGGCCAACGCCAACGCGTTGCCATCGGCCGCGCGATTGTGCGCCAGCCGGGCGTCTTCCTGTTCGATGAGCCTCTGTCGAACCTCGATGCTGAACTGCGCGTTCAGATGCGCATCGAGATCGCTCGGCTGCATCAGGAACTCGGCACGACCATGATCTATGTCACGCACGACCAGATCGAGGCAATGACGCTGGCCAGCCGTATCGTCGTGCTGCGCGCCGGTCGCATCGAGCAGGTCGGCGCCCCACTGGAGCTTTATGAGAATCCCGACAACAGTTTCGTGGCAGGCTTCATCGGCTCACCACGGATGAATTTCGTCCCGGCCACGGTCATGGCTGTCGAAGACGGACGGGCTGTGGTCACGGCGCCGGAGGCCGGCCTCGTCGGCATGGCCGTTGCCACACGCAGCGCGCCGCCGAAACTGGGAACATCTGTGAGCCTCGGCATTCGCCCGGAGCATTTCGTGCCCGCCAAAGGCGCGACTGGGGCGCTTTCTGGCAAGATCTCCCTTGTCGAGCGCCTGGGCGGCGTCACCTACGGCCATGCTTTGCTCGCTAGCGGCTCGATGATCACCGTTGAAAGCCGTGACGCGGATCGTTTCGAAATCGGCAAAACGGAAATCTTCGGGTTCCAACGCGCGTTTCTGTTCGGCGCCGACGGCGTTCGATTGTAAGTGTCGGCTCTGGGTGAGTTGATGGGGCGAGCATCATTCCCCAGAGAAATTGCGGGGCCTCCCTTTTATTGTGCATTGCACAAAATCAGACCTGGGGTTACCATTCTTCCGTTGTGGGCGGATGGGCTTGGGGTAATGCCGGAGCGGTGAGCGACCGACGCTTTGTCGACGCTGCCCTCATAGCTGAGGATACCGATGACCTTTTCAAGCCCTGACAAGTCTGGTGCTGCAAGCCTCGAGTCGATCGCTCGAAACGGCAGCCTGCTGCGCCGCATTGCCGTGCGGATTCCGACCTATCTGTCGGACCTTCGCGAGAATCCGGCATGGCTGCCGATGTTCATGCTGGCGCGCACCATGCCGGCGCGGCGGTTGCATTGGCGTGGCGCACAACCGGTTCGGCCGGCGCAAAAAGCCCAGGAAACGATGTTCACCAGCGTCGATCGTGATGCGGCGGTGCGCGCGCTCCGCTCGGACGGCCTGTTTTCCGGGCTTGCCCTGCCGTCGTCGATCCACGAAGAGATCGCCAGCTTTGCGCAGCGCACGCCTTGCTTCGGCAATTTCGACCGTCGGCTGGAATTTGTGCCGGCCGAGCATGCCGACGCCGAGAAGCACTTCGGCCGTCCCTTGCTCAGCGGGCACTTTTTCGAGCGGATCCTCGACTGTAATGCTGCGCTTACCGTGCAGCGCGACCCGCTGCTTCTCGACATCGCCGCCCATTATCTCGGCAGCCAGGCGAAGCTGATCACCACGCGCGTCTGGTGGAGCTTTCCGACGAGCTCCGTCTCCGACGCCGAGAAGAACCTGGCGTCGCTTGGCAAATACCACTTCGATCTCGACGATTGGCGGATGCTGAAATTCTTCTTCTATCTCAATCCGGTCGATACCGAGACCGGTCCGCATGTCTATGTCCGCGGCAGCCACAATCGCCGCATCCTCAAACACCAGATGACGCTTCTTGTCGGCCACCCGGCGGAAGAGGTCCTGAACGTCTATGGCGCGCAGAGCCCGATCACGCTGACCGGCGAGGCGGGGTCGGGCTTTGTCGAGGATCCCTTCGGCTTCCACATGGGCACCGTGCCGACGCGCAAACCGCGGCTGATGATGGAAGTCGGCTTCGGCGTTTCGCCGCCCTCGCGGCGGCGGTTCCACGGCGAGCCCGTCATCCGCTGATCTTTGGCGCTCATTTTTGGGAAAGCCCAGTAGCAGCCTTTCCGGAACTTGGCCTAACTTGTCTTGGTGCCGCCGCGCCGCAGATGTTCGTCCAGGCGCGGCATGATCTCGACGAAGTTGCAGGGCATGTGCCGGTAGTCGAGTTGCGGCTTCAAGATGCCGTCCCAGGCGTCCTTGCAGGCGCCGGGCGAGCCCGGCAGCACGAAGACGAAGGTCGCATTGACGACGCCGCCGGTGGCACGGCTCTGGATCGTCGAAGTGCCGATCTTGTCGTAGGAAATGCGGTGGAACACTTCGGAAAAGCCGTCCATGCGCTTTTCGAAGATCGGCTCCAGCGCCTCCGGCGTCACGTCGCGGCCGGTAAAGCCGGTGCCGCCGGTGGTGATGACGACATCGATCGCTTCGTCCTTCGCCCAGCCCAGGACCTTGTCGCGGATTTTCTCGCGGTCGTCGGTGACGATGTCGCGGTCGGCCAGGACATGGCCGGCCTCCACGATGCGGTCGGCCAGCGTCTGGCCGGATTTGTCGTCGGCGAGGCCGCGGGTATCGGAAACGGTCAGCACCGCGATGCGCACGGGAATGAAGGAGCGGCTCTCGTCAATCCTGGCCATGTGCGTCAGTCTCCGATGTCATGCTTCGCGTTGCGGCGACGAACCAGTCGGGATGGCGGCTGCGAATATCGACGGCCGCGCGCTTGGCCACATTGCCGGTCTCGAACAGCCCGAAGCAGGTCGCGCCGGAACCGGACATCCGGGCGAACCCCGCTCCGGCCTTGTTGAGCACCGAAAGCGCCTTGCCGATGGCGGGTTGGATCGCGCGTGCAGCGGGCTCGAGATCGTTGCGCGTGATCTCCAGCCAATTGCGGATGCTGTGGAAGTCGAGGCTGCGCGGCAGCGGCGGCAATCCCTCATTGTCGCGATGGGAAAGCGCGTTGAACACCTCGGCCGTGGAGACGGCGATGCCGGGATTGACGAGGACCAGCCCGAGTGCGGGAAAGCCCGGCACGGCAGACAGCTCGTCACCAACACCGCGCGCGATCAGCGGTTTTGCCGTAAGGCACATGGGAACGTCGGCGCCCAGCGAGAGGCCGATCCGCGCCAGTTCGGCTTCGTCGAGGTCCAGTCTCCACGTCTCAGCCAGCCCGCGCAGCACCGTTGCGGCGTCGCTCGAGCCGCCGCCGACGCCGGATGCGACCGGCAGGTTCTTTTCGAGCCTGATGGCGACCGGCGGCGCATGTTGGAGACCGGCCCGCTGCCGCAGCGCGTCGCGCGCTTTGACGACCAGATTGCTGTCGTCGAGCGGGACCGCGGAGGCGTGTCGGCCCGACACGGAAAACCCGTCGCTGTCGGCGAGCTCGATCTCGACCCTGTCGCCGAAGCGCGTGAACACCGCCAGGGTCTCGATCATGTGATAGCCGTCGGCGCGCCTGCCGGTGACGTGCAGCGCGAGATTTATCTTGGCATGCGCATGCAATGCCCGGACGGTGATGCCGGAATCCACTGTGTCGGTCGCGAGCGGGATGATGTCAGTCCTTGGCCAGACGGTATTCGCCGGTCTTCGGGTCCTTGACCAGCGTGCCCATTGA
>NZ_RZTI01000066.1:0-32545 GCF_003997275.1 Mesorhizobium sp. M6A.T.Ce.TU.002.03.1.1 | reverse complement strand
CATAAAAGTCTGGTTTCCGATCAAGAAAGGCTTTTTTCGGCGCACCGTCGACAATGTGAAGGCGGTCGACGGCATCGACGTCACCGTGCGCGCCGGCCAGACGCTCGGCGTCGTCGGCGAATCCGGCTCGGGCAAGACGACGCTCGGCCTGGCGCTGGCCAGGATGATCTCTTCGACCGGGACCATTCGGTTCAACGGGCGCGACATCAACGAGCTGACTTTCAACGCCATGCGGCCGCTGCGGCGCGAGTTGCAGATCGTCTTCCAGGATCCGTTCGGGTCCTTGAGCCCGCGCATGTCGGTCTCCGAGATCATCGAGGAAGGGCTGAAGATCCACGAGCCGAAACTGTCGCCCGATGAACGTGATAAGCGCATCGTCGATGTGCTCGGAGAAGTCGGGCTCGATCCCGCCACGCGCAATCGCTATCCGCATGAGTTTTCCGGCGGCCAGCGCCAGCGCATCGCCATCGCCCGCGCCATGGTGCTCAACCCGCGCTTCGTCATGCTGGACGAGCCGACCTCGGCGCTCGATATGAGCGTGCAAGCACAGGTGGTCGACCTTCTGCGCAGCCTGCAGGCGAAGCACGACCTCGCCTATCTGTTCATCAGCCACGATCTGAAGGTCATCCGCGCGCTTGCCAACGACGTCATCGTCATGCGCAATGGCAGGATCGTCGAGGCCGGCCCCTCCGAACAGATTTTCGAACGGCCGCAGACCGACTATACCAAGGCGCTGATCTCGGCCGCGTTCAGGATCGAGACGGCGCCGGTCGGCATCGTCAGCGAGTGACAGGGTCGCGTAAATAGGAAAAAGAATCCGAAATGGAAAAAGGCCGTATCCTGCTTGCCGTCACCGGCTTTCATCCGCAACGCTGGCGCGAACTCTTGTCGGCGGAACGCGAGGTGGTGCTCGAGCCGGACGGCGCCAGCGATCCCTCGATCACCTATGCGGTGGTTTGGAAGCAGCGGCCGAACCTTCTGTCGTCTCTGCCCAATCTGCGCGCCATCTTTTCGATCGGCGCCGGCGTCGACCACATCTTGGCCGATCCCACTGTGCCCGACGTGCCGATCGTGAAGGTCGTCGCCGACAACCTGACCCAGTACATGACCGAATATGTCGTCTGGCGGGTGCTCGATCATCACCGCCAGGGCATGCTCTACCGAACGCAGCAGAAAAGGAAGATCTGGCACGAGCCGCCGCAGCGCCCGGCCGGCGACATCTCTGTCGGCATCATGGGGCTCGGCACGCTTGGCCGCGCGGCGGCGTCGGTGCTTTTGTCGCTCGGCTTTGCAGTCAATGGCTGGTCGCGCAGCGAGCGGCCGATGAAGGGCGTTTCGACCTATGCGGGCGAGGCCGGATTGATCCCCTTCCTCAACGCCACCGACATTCTGGTGGTGCTTTTGCCGCTCACGCCGCACACGCAAGGTATCGTCAATTACGGCGTGCTGAAGGAGCTGAGGAAACGCAACGGCCTCGGCGGCTCGGTGTTGATCAACGCCGGGCGCGGCCGCCTGCAGAAGGATGCCGATATCGCGCGCGCGCTGGAGGACGGCACGCTGAAGGAAGCGAGCCTCGACGTGTTCGAGGTCGAGCCGCTGCCGAAGACCAGTCCGCTGTGGAGCCACCCGAAAGTGTTCGTGACGCCGCATGCGGCGGCGACCTCCGACCCCGTCCATCTGGCGCCGATCATGCTGCGCCAGATGGCCGCCTTCGAGCGCGGCGAGAAGCTCAAGAACCTGGTGGATCGCGACGCGGGGTATTAGCTAGGCAAGCCAAGCTTGGTCTGCTTGGCTGGTTTGCCACATTCGCGGCGGGCGATCGACCGGTTCATGGCGTCGATCCGGCCGCTTGCCTGTTCGACGTCACGCTGGGTCTTGGAACGGACGTCCGGCGTGAATGGGCCGAGGCCCACCCCCGGATCGGAGAAGGACGGCTTGGCATCCTGCGAAAGGCGATATCGCTGCGCCAGCTCGTTTCGTTGCGCCAGCAATTGATCGCAAGGCACGCTATCATATTGCAGCGAGGACTGGACATTCTCATCCTGTCGTTCGGCCATCGAGGCGCCGGCGCAGCCGGCCATCGCCAGGCAAGATGCCAAGACCACCAAGTTCCAGCGCATGGAATGTCCTCCGTATCGATGTCCCGCCCTTTCGGGCATGCGAATCGGGCTTTTTCGCAGCCTGCGCCACACGTGGCGCAGGTGAACGAAAAAGGGCGCCGGACGAGGTCCAAAAACGGAGGTCCCGCCGGCCGTTGCCTGTAGGCCGAGTCAGCAGTCACTTGCAACAGGCTTCCCGCGCCGAAATTAGCAACTATCTCTAAGCCATGCGCGCCAGCGACCTGCTTCATCCCCGGCCTGAGGGCCTCTATTGCCCACCCGGCGATTTTTTCATCGATCCGGTGCGGCCGGTCGACCGGGCGCTGATCACGCACGGCCATTCCGACCATGCCCGTTCCGGCCACCGCTCGGTGCTGGCCACACAACAGACGCTGGACATTATGGGGCTTCGCTACGGCGAAGGCTTTGCCGGGACGACGCAAGCGGCCGCACTTGGCGAGACGATTGCGCTGAACGACGTCACCGTAACCTTCCATCCGGCCGGCCATGTGCTCGGCTCGGCGCAGATCGAGGTCGTGCATCAGGGCACATGCATCGTCGCGTCGGGCGACTACAAGCGCCAGAGGGACGCGACCTGCGAGCCGTTTGAACCGGTCAAATGCGACGTATTCATAACCGAGGCGACCTTCGGCCTGCCGGTGTTCCGCCATCCGCACGATACCGAAGAGATCGCCCGCCTGCTGAAATCGACGGCGCAGTTTCCCGAACGCGCGCATCTGGTCGGCGCCTATGCGCTCGGCAAGGCGCAGCGGGTCATGCGCTTGCTGCGCGATGCCGGTTACGACAGGCCGATCTACATCCACGGCGCGCTGGCCAAGCTCAGCGACTACTACCAGGGCCAGGGCATCGACCTCGGGACACTGGAGCCGGCGACCGTCGAAAGCGGTGGCAAGGGCGATTTCATTGGGGCCGTCATCGTCGGCCCCCCTTCGGCCTTCGCCGACCGCTGGGCGCGGCGCTTTCCCGATCCGATCTCGTGCTTTGCGTCCGGCTGGATGCGCATCCGCCAGCGCGCCAAACAGGGCGGCGTCGAGCTGCCGCTGATCATTTCCGACCATTCCGACTGGGACGAACTGACCGCGACGATCAAGGAGACCGGCGCCGAGGAAATCTGGGTGACGCATGGCCGCGAGGAGGCCCTGGTGCGCTGGTGCGAGCTCGAAGGCATTGCCGCGCGGCCGCTGCATCTCGTCGGCTATGAGGACGAGGGCGATTGATGGCGGGAGGTTCGGTAGTCACCTGCGCAGAGCTCTACGGCGCCCCCCTCTGTCCTGCCGGACATCTCCCCCTCAAGGGGGGAGATCGGCAGCTTCTTCGCCGGCGCTCGTTCTGCAACGTTGATGGTTGGCGAAACTGGCGACGCCATCCAATCTCCCCCCAAGTGGGGGAGATGGCCGGCAGGCCAGAGGGGGGCGCGACAGAACGCGACGCTTGCCCATGGTTCTCACCGCCATGAACCGCTTCGCCGAACTCCTCGATCGCCTCGTCCTGACGCCGTCGCGCAATGGCAAGCTGACGCTGCTGACCGACTACTTTCGCAGCGTCGAGGATCCGGATCGCGGCCTGGCGCTAGCCGCCATCACCGGCGATCTCACCATCGCAGCGGTCAAGCCGGCGATGCTGCGCACGCTGGTCATGGAGCGCATGGACCCGGTGCTGTTCGGCTATTCCTACGACTATGTCGGCGACTTGGCGGAGACGGTGTCGCTGGTCTGGCCGCAATCGCCCGCAGACATCGCGAACCATGAGCCGACGCTCGCCGAGGTCGTCGCAAAGCTGCAGGCGGCGAGCCGTTCCGATGGACCGAAGGTGCTGGCCGGATTGCTCGACAGCGCCAGCATCTCAGCGCGCTTCGCCATCATAAAGCTGGTGACCGGCGGCCTGCGCATCGGCGTCTCGGCGCGGCTGGCCAAGCAGGCGCTGGCCGATCTCGGCAAGGTCGACATCGCCGAGATCGAGGAGCTGTGGCATGGGCTGACGCCACCATATGCCGAGCTGTTCGCCTGGCTGGAAGGCAAGGCCGAGAAACCCAAGAAAACGGCGCTGGCGCTGTTCCGGCCGGTGATGCTGTCGACGCCGGTCGGCGACGGCGATCTCGAAAAGCTCGATCCGACCGACTACGCCGCCGAATGGAAATGGGACGGCATCCGCGTCCAGGCGGTTTGCGAAGGCGGTGTGCGCCGGCTCTATTCGCGCACCGGCGACGACGTCTCCGGTGCCTTTCCGGATCTCGCCGACGCAATGGACTTTTCCGCCACCCTCGACGGCGAGCTTCTGGTCGGCGATCCCTTGCAGGCGACCGGCACTTTCTCAGACCTGCAGCAGCGGCTGAACCGTAAGAGCGTGACGCTGAAGATCCAGCAGCAATACCCGGCCTTCATGCGCTGCTACGACGTGCTTCAGATCGGCGACGAGGACTTGCGGCCGCTCTCCTTCCACGAGCGGCGCAGCCGCCTCGAAGCCTTCGTCAGGAGCCTCGATCCGAGCCGCTTCGATCTTTCGCCGCTGGTCGAGTTCACCGACTGGCAGGCGCTGGAGCAATTGCGCCGCAAGCCGCTGCATCCGGTCATCGAAGGCGTAATGTTGAAACGCTGGGATTCGCCCTATGTCGCCGGTCGGCCGAAAGGCCCATGGTTCAAATGGAAGCGCGATCCGCACACGGTCGACGCCGTGCTGATGTATGCCCAGCGCGGCCACGGCAAACGTTCGAGCTTTTATTCCGATTACACGTTCGGCGTCTGGTCCGGGCCGGAAGGGTCGGAGGAACTGGTGCCGGTGGGCAAGGCCTATTTCGGTTTCACCGACGAAGAACTGAGGCAGATCGACAAATATGTCCGCGACAACACGATCGAGCGTTTCGGCCCGGTCCGCTCGGTGCGAGCCGACCGCAGACAAGGCCTCGTGCTGGAGGTGGCGTTCGAAGGACTCAACCGCTCGACACGGCACAAATCTGGCGTCGCCATGCGCTTTCCGCGCATTTCACGGCTTCGCTGGGACAAGCCGGCGGCCGAAGCCGACCGCATCGAGACGCTGCAGGCCCTGCTCGACCGTTAGAGCGACGTGCGTCCAATTGGACGCACAAAGTACGCTCTAACACTTTTGGATGCGTTGAAGCTCAAGGAACGATCGAGACGCGGATCTCGTAGATGTCGACCGACTTGCCCTGCTTGTCGAAGTCGGAATTGATGGCGATGGTGCCGGCAGCGCCCGGACGCTTGTCGGGAAAGCGCACGTCGAACAGATATTCGTTGTTCTCATGGCCGACCGCGTAGCGCTTGCGGCCGCAGTCGCCGAGTTCGCCGAAATTGCAATCGACGGAGATCTGCGTCTCCTGGCCCTCCTCGGAGCGGGCGATGATGTCGAACACGGCGTGCTTGCCGGCGAGTTTTTCCAGCACGCCTTGCCCGACGTCGAAGCTGATGGCAGAGCCGGAGGCGCCCGACCGGATGCGCAGGAAGGAGCCGCTGTCGTCCTGCATGACTTCGGCCTTGGCATCCGAAGGCGCACTGACAAGCGCCGGGTCGCTCGGCGAAAACACATTGATCCAGTCGCGATCCTCATCCGCCTCACCGGGGGTCAGCGGCGAGGCCGTGTCGCTTGGCGGCGTGAAATCATCGTCCTCCACTGTCGGAGGCGCTTGCGGAGGGGCCGTGTCGAGTTGGGCCGCCGACTTGAAGACGCCGGTCTGCGCTGCGAAATAGAGGCCGATGCCGGCGGCCGCGAGCAACGTGACGCCGAGAAAGATCGCGGTGAGAGGCAGGCGGGGGCCTCTCACCCGCCTCTCGTCGCGGTCGGGCATCACCTCTGCGTCGTCGTCTCCGGTCGATGCAGGGGACGACATGTCGATCTCCGGCACATCGGCAGAAACCGCCTCGGGCATGATATCGGGAACGACCGGCAAGACGCGCGACCGGGGCATATCGGATGCACGAGGCCCTACCGGACCGTCGACAACGACGTCAGGCGACGGCGCGGGTCCAGCATCGGCATCCGCACCCGGTTCGACATTGGATTCAGCCTCGGCTTCGGCTGCGCTGTCAGCCGGCTGCTCCGCCGCCGGTGCTGCGGCGTCATCATCGGTCGGTAGGGCGACATCGGGAACCGCCGGCAGGAACTCGGATTCGATTTGCGTGATCTTGGCCTGCACCGCCTTGCGGCGCTTGATGGCGACTTCCACCGTCACGCTCGGGTTGGCCTGCAGGGCGCGGTCCAGTGCGGCGAAGGCCGATCGGTAGACCCGCTCGCGAAACGCCCGGTCGTCGGCATTGCCTTTTTCGAAGGCGTTCCGGATCGCTTTTTCGATCGCGTCCAAGCGGGACCCCTCTGCACGTATGGTCACATTGGCATGATCGTTAGCCGTAGGCGACCAATCAATCAACGGGCCAGCGGCCGCATTCTGCCTTGGCGACGCATCCAAGGCCCATTTCGGCGATTTTCGGTAAAGGAATCAACATTTTTCACCGATTTTCCCGCCACAGCGCCAACGTGGCGGTCGCGCGACCTGCCGGTGCGGCATCACGCGACCGCATGGCGGATCGGTGCGGCCCCCTTATAGGCCCGGCATGAGCCCCAACGCGAAATGCCAAAGTCCCATCTTGAATTTGTGGCGGGTTGCGTTTATCACCCAGCGCATCTTGGAGGCCCTGGCTTCCCGGGCCGCTTTAGCTCAGTTGGTAGAGCACATCATTCGTAATGATGGGGTCAGGTGTTCGAGTCACCTAAGCGGCACCACTATTTCTCAAGGCTTTGCGGGTTTTCGAGGGGAAGAGCCAAAAACCGCGTGGTAACACGCTGGTAGCATTCTTAAGCGGCGCCTTTTCGCCCCTTGCCTCATGTCGCCACAGGCTCCCTCCGCCTTTCAAACGCCCCCATCATCAGGATGCGAGCGACTTAGCGCACTGTCCGTCGGGATCTGAAGACAAATGAGCGCAAATGAAAACCAATTGAGACACAACTGAAACACATCTACGCGCAGGCGACATGCACGCGAAACGCTTTGGGAGGATTGTCGAGCCTCACCCAGCTTAGGGAATGCAGGAGCGTCGCCGATGACACCCGACCAGATCAGACTTGTCCAGGACAGTTTTCGCGAGGTCGTCGCAATACGCGTGGCCGCCGCCGCGCTGTTCTATGAACGCCTGTTCGCGATCGACGCGGATCTTCGCATGCTGTTTCCGGTGACAGACATGGCCAAGCAAGGCGCCAAGCTGATGGCGAGCCTGGGCTTCGTCGTGCACGGATTGGACCGTGCCGACACCATTCTCCCGACGGTGCGCGTGCTTGCCAGGCGTCACGTGACCTACGGCGTCAAGGAACATCATTACCCGATCGTCGGGCAAGCGCTCATCGAGACGCTGGCGGCCGGCCTCGGCACGGCTTTCACGCCGGCCGTGCGCGACGCTTGGGAGGCAGCCTACGGGTTGCTCGCAAGTGTGATGATCGCGGCTGCCCGCGAGGATCAGCTCGCAGCGTGATTTATTGGGATGCAGCCGAAGGCGACCATCCACCCGAACGACAATTCTAAATGGAGAGAAAAACGATGTTCAGATACACAGCTCTTGCAGCGCTTTGCGTTGCGGCAAGTTCCGCTTCTGCCGGCGAACTCACGGCCCGTCAGGGTGGGACCGTCGATCTCGGCAACTTTCACGGCGTCGTCTACTACACCGAGGCCGATGACGGCTATCGGGTGGTCACCACGATGGCGGCGGGCGAAGAAAACCTGCCCGTGCGCTTCGTCGCGACCCTCACCGAAGGCCAGGCGATGGTGATCTCGGTCCCGGGCGAGTTGGCAAAACCCGGCCAGACGCTCGAAATCTCGCGCGCCAAAGGCAAGCTCGTCGTCGCGAAGGCGGAATCCACCCAGTAACGGGCGGAAAGTTGACGTCGCGACGCAACCGGGTAGTCTTGCGCTTGCTTTCCGCGCCTCCAACAACGCGAAGAGACAATCGGCACCGCCATTGGGATGGGTATCATCCCAACCTCGGAGAACGAGATGCTCAAGGTGCTACGTGCAGAAGTTCGATTTCGGCTTTTTGAGTGCGGACGATTTTTCCTTGTCCTGGTAGGCGCCGGTGCACTTGCGTCGGCCGCCTTTGCCGATGCCGCCGAGCCCACAACGCTCGCCGTCGCGGATTTCGAGTTCAGGGATACGTCAGGCGAAGTCAGGGACCAGACCGCCGAACACGAAACGCGACTGAAGGCGTTTGGCGTTGCATTGCGGGATGGTCTTTCGAAGAAGATCGACCTCGTCGCATTACCCTGTCAGGCAGAACGGTGCACCATCAGGGACCCCGGCCTTGTCGATCTCTCGAAGCAGGCAAGAACAGCCAGCGCGAACTATCTACTGATCGGTCAGATGCACAAGATGAGCACGCTGGTTGGCTGGGTGAAGTTTGCAGTGCTGGATTTGAACAACAACAAGCCTGTCTGCGATCGATACCTGACTTACCGGGGAGATACCGACGAAGCGTGGCGACGAGCAGCAGAATTCACAGTGCGCGACATCGAGAAGCACTGCATTCCGTAAGGTTTGCGTCCCAGCGCAAGAGGCTTTGCCTGCCGGGCCGCTTTAGCTCGGTTGGTAGAGCACATCATTCGTAATGATGGGGTCGCGTGTTCGAGCCACGCAAGCGCACCAAAAATTCTCCAAACGAATCGGCCATCGAAATGCTGCCGATCCAAGCCATTGTGACTCCGGCTAAACTTATCCCAACGCTTCTCGGTCAAGCAGCGTGTCATCGCCGTGCCTCGGTCGTCGCCCTTCGAACAGGGCACTCTGGTCGCCGATCTGCGCAATCATATGTTCGCGAAAGACCCTCACCCGTTTGGTGCGCCGCAAGTCGGGGTGATAAAGCAGCCATAGCCCGAGATCGTGTATCGGGTCAGGCGCGCGGAAGCGCTCCAACCGGTCGTCCCCGTCGCCCATGAAGCATGGCAGGTAGGCCAGCCCAAGTCCGTGTTTCATGGCTGCGAGCGTAAGCAACGTATCGTCGACAAAAAAGCTGTGACGATGATCCGGGCAGGCCTCGTTGGTCCAGGATTGATGGAAAGCGCAGCATTCCACCCCCAGCCATTTTGGTTTGGCGCTGCCGGCGCGCAAAGCCTTGAGGTAGTTTCTTTCCCCGTAGACGGCTGATGCAACGTTGGCGAGCCGGGTACCGACCAGAGTGTCAAGTGGCGTGTTGGTCAGGCGAATGGCGATATCCGCGTGCCGCTCGGCGAGGCTGACATACTTGTTGGAAACCTGCACATGCAGCTCGATGTCCGGATAGCTTTCGTTGAAACTGGCAAACATGGGCATCAGCACGGATGATGCCATATTGTTGATCGCCGACACCCTCAGCTCGCCGGCAATCCGATTTTCCTGACCGCCGAGAGCGCCCTCGACTTCGAGGACCTCCATCTCCATCTTACCGGCCGCCATTTTCAATTCCTCGCCGGCCGCGGTCAGTTCGTATCCGGACTTCTTGCGCTCGATCAGGCGCGTGCCAAGCTGCGTCTCCAGCACCCTGATCCGGCGCGACACGGTGGAATGCTGAACGTTCATGCGTTTGGCGGCGCCGCTGATCGAGCCGTCGCGCGCGACCGCCAGGAAAATCCGCAAATCATCCCATTGCATCATAAAGCCCCGATCTGTGCAATTTTGCAAAATGGGCGTCTAGATTTCGAGAATTGAGCCGAAACTACGCGCCGAATATCGTTTCCTGCAAGACAATACTGTCTTCCGGATGCCGTCCGGTTTCCGAGGTTATGCGCCTGGAGGCGACCATGGATCAGCAGCAACCGACTTTCGACCCCGTCAAATTCAAGGAAACGACCCGCAAGCAATGGGACAGCGCGGCCGAGGCATGGAACCGCTGGGGTCCGCTCCTGTCCCGGTGGCTTGGACCGGCGACGGAACTGATGCTGGACATGACCGATGTAAAGCGCGGCAGTCGCGTCCTCGATGTCGCCGCCGGTGCCGGGGAACAGACATTGACCGCGGCGCGGCGCGTTGGCCCCGAGGGTTATGTGCTCGCGACCGACATTTCGGCCGGGATTCTCGATTTCGCCGCCAGCAACGCGAAACTGGCGGGCCATGGCAACATCGACACCATCGTCGCCGACGGCGAAATGCTGGGCGCCATATCCGCTGACCCCTTCGACGCCGTCATTTCGCGCGTCGGCCTGATCTACTTTCCGGATCAGAACAAGGCGCTGGGCGGAATGCGCGACCACCTCAAACCGGGGGGAAGGGTCGGTGCAATCGTCTATTCCACGGCAGACAAGAACCCGTTCTTTTCGATCCCTGTCGGTATCATTCGCCGCCGCGCCGCGCTGCCCGCACCACTGCCCGGCCAGCCAGGCCCATTCAGCCTGGGCGATCCCACGGTTCTAGCAAAACGTCTGATTGATGCCGGATTCCGTAACGTCCGGATCGAAAGGATCGATGCGCCGGTGCGGCTGCACTCGGCCCTGGAATGTCTGCAGTTCGAGCAGGAATCGTTTGGCGCGCTGCATCAGATGCTCGCCGGCCTGTCCGCCCGGGAACAGGACGACGCGTGGGCGGAAATCGAAGAGGCGCTTGGCCAGTTCGAGCGGGACGGACAATTCGCGGGACCATGCGAAATGCTAGTCGCGGCCGCCACAAGATAGGGACACGCCGGCCTCTGTGCCGAAGCGAGGAGGAACCTCATGACGAGAATTGCCATTGTCCAGGAACCGCCGGCTTTTCTGGATCGTGAAGGGACGATCGCCAAGGCAGTGCGGCTGGTTGCCGAGGCCGCGAATGGCGGCGCCGAGCTTGTGGTCTTCTCCGAGGCGTTCATCCCCGGATACCCCGCATGGATCTGGCGCCTGAAGCCGGGGGCCGACGGCGGCCTGGCAGGCCAATTGCACGGGCGCCTGGTCGACAATGCCGTCGACCTCTCGTCGGATCAACTGCGCCCGCTGTTCGACGCCGCCAGGACGTTCAAAGTGACCATCCTGTGCGGCATCAACGAACGCGACAGCCAGTGGAGCCGCGCCACTATCTACAACAGCGTCATCGTAATTGGCCCGGACGGTTCGCTTCTAAACAGGCACCGCAAGCTCATGCCCACCAACCCCGAGCGGATGGTCTGGGGATTTGGTGACGCCAGCGGCCTGAAGGTCGTCGACACGCCTTCAGGACGGGTTGGCTCGCTGGTTTGCTGGGAGAACTACATGCCGCTTGCCCGGTACGCGCTCTATGCTCAAGGCATCGATATCCACGTCGCCCCAACCTACGACAGTGGCGACGGCTGGATCGGCACATTGCAGCATATCGCCCGCGAGGGCGGCTGCTGGGTCATCGGCGCCGGCAATGTCTTGCGGGTGGAAGACTTGCCGCGCGACTTTCCCGACCGTGACCGCCTCTATCCGGACGCGGACGAGTGGATCAATCAGGGCGACTCCGTGGTCATCGCGCCAGGGGGAAAAATCGTTGCCGGCCCTTTGCGCAAGGAAACAGGCATTCTGCATGCCGACATCGATCTCAAGGCGGCAATTGCCGCTCGCCGCAGTCTCGACGTCGCCGGGCACTACAGCCGGCCGGATATTTTCACCTTGCAGGTCAACGCAAAATCGCAAAGGCCGGCGGAATTCAGCTATTAGCTCTACTGCAGCGACGCCACGGTCTTCAGCGCACCATCGAGCATATCGCCCTTCTCGTCCTTTAGCGCGGCTTCGCGCAGGCGGCGGATCCAGTCGGCAGCATCCGCGCGGCCCTTGAGCAGGTCGAGCGCCGACAGCACCCGGTCGAATTTCGACTGCGCGCGAACATGGGTGTCGCTGTAGCCCTTGATCAGGCGGCGGCAGTTGAGGATCTCGACGGCAAGCGCGTAGTCTTCCCTGACATGGCCGAGCGCCAGCGCGTACCAGCGCTCGAGATGCGCGGTCTCGACCTTGTGGCGCAGCAGGCGGCGACGCCAGCGGCGCATGCCGCCGATGAACCAGAGGGCGGCAAAGCCGGCGAAGCTGTCGGTGCGGATGCGGCGGCCGCGATTGATACGGCGGTCGAGAAAGGCGGCAAGCTTCGGCCGCGCCTCGATGTAGCTGCCGAGCCCGGCCGGCAGCGTGCCGCAGAACTCCTCGATGCGCGGATGGAAATATTCGGTCACCTGGAGGATCGAGCCGTCCTTGACGCCGACCTCGCGGCGCACGCGCTTGTCGCGAGTCGAGCGCGTCTTCAGGTCAGCGACGCGGATCATGTCGTCGTAGCACATGGCGTTGGCCAGATGCTTTGCCGCAGCGATCGACAGCGCGTAGTCGTGGTCGGCATTGTCCAGGACGACCGCCCGGTCTAGCCGGTCGAGATACTCGCCGCCATAGGCGATGTCCTGATAGTCGACCACCTTCCTGAGGCCGCGAAGCGCCATGTCGCGCACCGGGGCCGGCAGCGCAGCGACCCGGGCGGCTAGTGCCTGCCAGCCCTTCATCAGGCTTTCCGGGCCGCTAACCTTTGCCGCCGAACCGATTTCGACAGCTTTCGGCTCCGCAGCCTTTTCGCCCAGAGGTGGCGCGTTCGTGATGCCGCGGGCGCGATCAAAGGAGGCGCCAAAGGCGGCGAGACTGGCCTTCACGCCGCGGCCGCCGGCACTGACCGCCTGCTCATAGCTTTCGCGGGTGAACGGCAGGGCATCGGACCCCGCCAATGCGCCGAGCAGGCTGGCCGAGATCATCGAGCCGTTGTCGGCGGCGATCTTCTCCATGTCGAAGGCGATGAAGCGCTTGGCCGCGGCTTCCGCTGTCGCATGCACCTTTGGCGACGAGGCCCGGCCGTCGCCGGGCTCGATCTTTTCCGACACCGCGGCGATGCGATGCGACGAGGCGATCAGCGTCGTGCGCTCGGGCGTGACGAAGCCACGGATGATGGCGCGGCCGGCTTCCATCAGTTCGGCGGCGATCAGTATGTCGACGTCGCCCTGCGAAGGTGATAGCGCGAAGACCGGCAGCCGGCCGGTGTCGCGGCACATCTCGACATAGTAGATGGTGGCGCCGGTGCGCTGGGCGACGCCGGCGACCGAGGTCGACTGCGCGACATAGCCGTTGCGCTCGGCGACGTCGGTGATCCAGTCGGCCAGCACGCCGCCGCCCTGGCCGCCGACCGCCAGCACGGCAAGCTTGATGACGCGCTCATCTTCGCGAGCGCCGGCTTTCGAGCGCGATGAGGGGACCGCGTCAAGCATCGGCGAATGTCAGGCGCCGGCTTTCACGGCGCCGCTGCAAGAGGCCGATCGTGGCGCGACGGGCGGCTTCCAGGAAACGGTCCCAGCGGCTCGGATTGTGCACCATGTCGGCGCGGTAGAAGGACGGGCACAGCACCGCCGCATCGGCGACCTCGCCGCAATTGCCGCAGCCGACGCAGCTCTGGTCGATATGCGCCACCGGGTCGTCGCGCAGCGGATCGTCCAGCGACTTCACCGACAGCGACGGGCAGCCGGAAAGCCGCATGCAGGCATGGTCGCCGGTGCAGATGTCTTCGTCGACGCCGAATTTCGGCTTGACGATCCGCTCACCGCCCTTGATCGCCTTGTCGACCAGCGGCTTCTCGCGGCGCTGCCGGTTGAGCATGCATTCGGACGAGGCGACGATGACTTTCGGGCCCTTCTCGTCCGTCGTCAGCGCCTCGCGCAGCGTGTCCTGCATCTTGGTGACATCGTAGGTGCGGTCGATGTGGCGCAGCCATTTAACGCCCATGCCTTTCACCGCCTCGGTGATCGGATGCTTTGTCGATTTCGTCTTATTGCCGGCGCGGGATGAAAGAATATCCTGCCCTCCCGTCGCGGCAGAATAGAAATTGTCGACGATGACGATGACGCCGTCGTTCTTGTTGAACACCGCATTGCCGATCGACGAGGTCAGTCCGTTGTGCCAGAAGCCGCCGTCGCCGACGAAGGAGATCGAGCGGCGCTTGGCGTCGGGCGAATTGAACGCCGAAGCCGAGGCCGGCCCCAGCCCGTAGCCCATTGTGGTGGCGCCAAGCTCGAAAGGCGGCATGATCGAAAACAGATGGCAGCCGATGTCGGAGGCGATGTGGTGCTTGCCCAACTCCTGCTCGACCAGCTTGGTGGCGGCAAAGATCGGCCGCTCCGGACAGCCGACGCAGAAGCCTGGCGGACGGCCCGGGACGACATTGACCAGGTCGGCGGTATCGAGCCCGTCGCCGATCTTGTTCGGCGCGCGGACCTCGCCCGGCAGCAAATGGGGGATGGTGGCGCGCAGGAACGATCCGATGCCGTCGAGCATGACCTGGCCGGTATATTCGCCGGCCATCGGCAGATGTTCCTTGCCGACGAGTTTGGTGCCGCGCCCGGCTTTGTGCAGCATCGCGGCAAAGGCCTGCTCGATATAATTGGGCTGGCCTTCCTCGACGACGAGCACGGCGTCCTTGCCCTCGCAGAAGGACAGGAACTCGTCATCGACCAAGGGATAGACGGCATTCAGCACGTAGAGCGGCACGTCTGTCTCGCCATAAGTATCGGCAAGGCCGAGGCGCTGCAGCGCGCGGATGACCGAATTGTACATGCCGCCCTGCATGACGATGCCGACCGAGCCGTGCTCCGGACCGAAGAACTCGTTGATCTTGTTCTCGCGGATGAAATCCACCGCCGCCGGCCAGCGTTTTTGCACTTTTTCCTTCTCGTGCAGGAAGGAGGCTGGCGGCAGCACGATGCGGCCGGTGTCACGGCGCGGCGCGTCGAGCGCATCGGCCACCGTCATCGCCGGCCGCTTGTTGTCCTTGGCGATGAAATGGCCGTGGACATGGCAGCAGCGGATGCGGACCTGCAGCATAACCGGCGTGTTGGAAATCTCCGACAGCTCGAAGCCGTCCTCGACCGCCTTGACGATCGACGGCAGGTTCGGCCGCGGGTCAAGCAGCCAGACCTGGCTCTTCATGGCGAAGGCATGGCTGCGCTCCTGCATGATCGAGGAGCCCTCGCCATAGTCCTCGCCGACGATGATCAGCGCGCCGCCGGTGACTCCGCCCGAGGCGAGATTGGCGAGCGCATCCGACGCAACATTGGTGCCGACCGTCGACTTGAAAGTCGCCGCGCCACGGATCGGATAATGCACCGATGCCGCCAGCATGGCGGTGGCGGTCGCTTCCGAGGCGCTCGCCTCGAAATGCACGCCGAGCTCGCCCAATATGTCCTGCGCGTCGGCGAGCACGTCCATCAGATGGCTGATCGGCGCGCCCTGGTAGCCGCCGACATAGCCGACGCCGCATTGCAGCAGCGCCTTGGTGATGGCGAGAATACCTTCGCCGGAAAACTCCTCGCCGGCGCCGAGCCTGAGCTTTTCGACTTCCTTGGCAAAAGACCGTTCGGCCATTTTTTGGCTCCTTCCGTTACCGCCGGCATCCGGCAGCGCGTAAGATCAAATGTCGTGCTTGCGAATGTTCTTCAGCATCTTTTGCAGCGTCGCGATCAGCGCCGCATATTCGGCATCGTCGACGTCGTCGAACATGGCCTCGAACGCGTCATGCATGGCCGGCCAGGCGCGGGTGAACTCGGCGCGACCCTCGTCGGTCAGGAACACATGGCGGATGCGGCTGTCGGTTACCCCCTGCTCCCGCCGCACAAACCCTTGTCCTTCCAGCGTGTCGAGCGTCCGGCTCAACGTGGATTGTTCGATGACCGTATAGACCGAGAGGTCGTTGACGGTGACGCCGTCGGTGACCGACAGCACGGCGAGTGTGCGCACCTGCGGAATGGTCAGGCCCTGCTTGCGGAAATCGTCGCGCAAGGTGGCGTTGTAGCGGCCCATGATGCGGTTCATCAGATAGGGCGCGAACTGCTGCAGGCCGATCTGGCCCAAAGTCGAGATGCGCTGGCGCTTTTCAACCTTCTGTTCCATCACAGCCTCCCCGCCAGCAAGAAGCCGGAACCGCCGCCAAGCCCGGCGCCGGGGTGGGTCGAGGCGCCGATATGGTAGAGGCCCTTGACCCCGGTGGCGTGATTGCGGCTCGTCTTGAACGGTCGCCACAGGAATGATTGATCGATGGCCGAGGAACCGCCATAGGGATCGCCGCCGACCAGATTGATGTTCATTGTTTCCAGATCGGCCGGCGAATAGGCGCGGCGTGCAATCACGCTGTCCTTGAACCCGGCGATATGACTGGCGAGGATCGCTTCGGCACGGTCCGCGTAGGCTTCGCGCAATGCTTCGGTCCAGCGGCCGTCGGCCGGCGTCGGCAGCTTGCCGGCGGCATCGCCCTTGATATGGCGTGGGGCCTCGGGCAGTTGCAGCCACAGGATCGCCTTTCCGTCCGGACAGCGCGAAGGATCGAGCGCATGCGGTTGGCCGACGCAGATGGTCGGAACCTCCGGCAGCATACCGCGCGTGGCCTCGTTGCAGGCTTTCGATACACCGTCGAGCCCGGGGGTCAGATGCAGCAGCGCGACCTTGTCCAAGCCGTCGCCGCGCCATGCGGGTGGTTTGTCCAAGGCATAGTGGATCTGGAAATTGCCCTTGCCGTAGCGGTATTTTTGCGTCGCTTCGACGTCGGCTTTCGGCGCTGCGTCGCCGAGCAGCCGCTCGTAGAGCTGGGTCGGCGTGACCGAACAGATGACGCTCTTCTTCGCGGTGACCGTTTCGCCCGAAGCCAGCCGCACGCCGGTGGCTCGGCCATTCGTCTGGATGATGGAGGCAACGTCCCCTTCAGTCCGGATCACGCCGCCGCGCTCCTTGATCAGCGCTTCGAAGGCAGAAAGCAGATTCTTGGCGCCGCCCTTGACGATCGGCGCGCCGGCCGCTTCGAGCGCGAAGGCGATTACCCTGGCGATCTGGCCGGAGAACGCGTCTTCAGGCCCAAGGCCGGCATGCAACACCCAGGGCGCCCACAGCGCGCGGGTGGTTTCGGATTGATAGGTTCTTTCGAGCCAGCCGCGCGCCGGCACCAGCGCTTCGCCAAGAAAGGCGGCAAGCCCACGCGGCGCTCGCCGCCAGGCTTCGCCCGCCAGCAGCTTTGCCGTGGGGTAGGACCACAGGCTGCCGCCAAGCAGGCCGAACAGCAGACCGGCATTGCGCTCGATCTCGCCGACATCGCTGCCGTGCCGGTCGCCGTCGCCTGCGGCAAGCGCATTGGCAGCCGCGACATTGGCGGGGCGGTCGGTGCGCAGGATGGCATGGCTGCCGTCCGGGCGCAGCACGCCGGTCGGCGTGCCGGTGTTGCAGAATTCCAGGCCGTGCCGCGCCAGATCCTTGCCCAGCGCCGCATAGGCCGGCGAGGTGATGAACAGGACGAAGGTCGTCGCCATCACGTCATGGATGAAACCAGGCGCGGTGATCTCCTCGGTGCGCATGCAACCGCCGATGCGGTCGTTGCGCTCGAGCACCAGCACCTTCGCCCCCTTGCCGCTAAGCATCGCCGCGCAGACCAGCGCGTTGATGCCGCTGCCGACGATGATGTGATCGGGCGCGTTCATCGACGATTGCTCTCCGCCGGCAGGACAGAGGGGGGCGCCGTAGAGCCGCAGCGTTACAAGGCTGCCGCTCCCAAATCGTCACTACAGCGTTACCTGCGACCATGATCTTCTCCCGAAGACCGCCACCTCGTCCTATTGTCTCGGCACCAGCGCCAGTGCGCGGATCGGGCTGCCGGTGCCGTGCTCGATCTTGAGCGGTGCCGCGATCAGGATCGCGCCTTTTGGCGGCAGCCGGTCGAGGTTGCAGAGGCTGGCGAGCCCGTAGCGGTTGGCCTTGTGCATCAGGCTGTGCGCTGGGAATGGCGGCTCCATTCCCCCTGCTTTGCCGGCATCCGTGCCGATGGTCTCGCTGCCCCAGCCCTTGATGTCCTTGCTGATCAGGTACTGGATGGCCTCGGCCGTCGGTCCTGGCGTGTGCGGTCCGGTCTCGTCGGCGTTGAGGAATTCGGCTTCCGAGCCGTTGCGCTTGTACCAGTCGGTGCGCATCACCACCCATTCGCCGGCATTGATCGTGCCGTGCTCGGCTTCCCACGCCTTGATGTGGTCGACGGTGAGCAGGAAGTCGTGATCGGCAGCGGCTTGGCTGGAGCAGTCGATGACATTGACCGGCCCGACGAAGTTCTGCGCCGGAATGGTGTCGGTGGCGCCGTCCGGATAATCCTTGCCGGTGATCCAGTGCTGCGGCGCGTCGAAATGCGTGCCCGAGTGTTCGCCGAGCTTCAGCCAGTTCCAGGCCCACCACGGACCGTTCTTGTCATAGGCGGAGATGGCGTGGATCTCGATCTTCGGCGTGTCGACGGCGAGTTCCGGCGGCAGCTTGATCAGCGGCGTGTTCGGCCCAAGCGGCGCCGTCAGGTCGACCACCTGGATGGCGCCTGAAAGAAGCTGGCCGGCGACCTCGCCGAGAAGGTTTTGCGTGTCCATGGTCTCTGTTCCCTCTTTCTTGGATGGCTCTGAAGGCTCGTTGCGGCCCTTAATATCCTACTAGACGAAAACATATGCATCTGCAATTATCTTTAAGCATAAAGGAAATGGGTTGGGTGGGGTGTGAGCGAGTTTGACGCCATTTTCGTCGGGGCGGGCCACAACAGTCTGGCATGCGCCGCGCATCTGGCGTTGAAAGGTTGGAAAACCGCGATTTTCGAGCGCAGCGCAACAATCGGCGGCGCCGTCCAGACCCGCGAATTCACGCTGCCCGGCTTCCGGCACGATTTCGGTGCGATGAATCTGAGCCTGTTCGCCGGCTCGGCCTTTCACAAGAAATATGCAAATGAATTGAAAAGCCACGGGCTGGAGTTTGCGCCGGTCGCCGATTGCTTCGCCAGCGCGTTCCCGGACGGTCGCTGGTTCGGCGTCAGCCACGACCTGGAGAAGACCGCGTCGCGCCTCGCCGGATTTTCGCAAGCCGACGCCGCCACCTGGCGCCGGCTGGTTGACGCCTTCCCGGCGGAGGCCGAGCATCTGTTCCGGCTGCTGGGAGCGCCGATGAGCGGGCGGGCGCTGGCCGGCACCGCCTGGAACCTGTGGCGCAAGAAGGGTTTTGCCGGCGCGCTCGACACTGGTCGGTTGCTGCTTTCCTCACCCCGCGCGTGGCTTGAGGAGAATTTCGAGACGCCGCATGTCAGGGCGACGCTCGCCACCTGGGGCATGCATCTCGATTTCGCCCCCGACATCGCCGGCGGCGCGGTGTTCCCCTATCTGGAATCGATGGCCAATCAGTGCTTCGGCATGGTGCTCGGCAAGGGCGGCGCCGACACCATCATCCGCGCGCTGTCGGGCATGGTCACCGCTGCCGGCGGCAAGATTGTCACCGGGGCTGACGTGGCCGAGATCGCGGTTTCCGCCGGCAAGGCGACCGGTGTGCGGCTTGCTTCCGGCGAGACGCATACCGCCACCAAGGCGGTCATCGCCGGCGTTGCGCCCAAGGCGCTGGCCGAAAAGCTTTTGCCAAACGGCACCAGTGACGCCGGCTTCGACGCGGCGATGAAAAAATTCCGTCATGCGCCGGGCACGATGATGATCCATCTGGCGCTGGACGATCTGCCGGACTGGCGCGCCGGTGCCGAGCTTCGGCAATTCGCCTATGTCCATCTGTCGCCGTCGCTCGACGCGATGTCGCGGACCTATCAGCAGGCAATATCGGGCATGCTGCCGGACGAGCCGGTTCTGGTCGTCGGCCAGCCGACTGCGGTCGATCCGTCGCGGGCGCCGGAAGGCAAGCATGTGCTGTGGGTGCAGGTGCGCATGCTGCCCGCCGAAATGTCAGGCGATGCGGCGGGCAAAATCGCGCCGGCCCACTGGGACAACGTCAAGGAGCGCTATGCCGAGCGCGTTCTCGACATCATCGAGATCTATGCGCCCGGCCTTCGCCGGAAGATCCGCGGCCGCGCCGTTTTCTCGCCGCTCGACCTCGAACGCGAGAACCCCAACCTCGTCGGCGGCGACCAGATCTGCGGCAGCCACCATCTGGCGCAGAATTTCCTGTTTCGCCCGGCGCGCGGTTATGCCGGGTGGAACACGCCGGTCGGGAATTTGCATCTCACAGGGGCTGCGACATGGCCGGGGGCCGGCACCGGTGCAGCCTCGGGCTATATGCTCGCTCAACAGCTTGGCGGGAGGTAGAATTCAAAACACTTGCGGGTGAAGGAGAGGCAATGCGCGGTTGCCCAAGGAGCCTGAACCCACTGAACGACAACGACGACGCGCACAGAAAACCAACAGGGGAACGACCATGACAATCAACAGACGAGAATTGCTCGGATATGGCGCAGCAGCGGTTGGCGCCACCGTCATCGGCCTGCCGCAAATGGCCAAGGCAGCCGGCGAACTGACCATCGCCTACAACGTCAACCTGCCGTCCTGGGACCCGACCACCGGGCCTTCGGCGGTCAACCCGACGATCCAGGGCCTCTACCAGTCGGTGTTCGACCAGTTCATCCCGCAGAAGCCGGACCTGTCCTTCGGGCCGGGCCTGCTCACCGAATGGGGCTGGAATGACGACCGCACCAAGATCATGATGACGGTGCGCGACGGCGTCACCTGGCATGACGGCTCGCCGTTCACGGCCGAGGACGTGGTCTGGTCGCTGCAGCGGGCGGGCGACGAAAAGACCGGCAACCCGATCCAATTCGTCTGGAAGAACGTCAACAATTTCAAGATCGACGGCAACAAAATCACCGGCGACGTGGTGCAGTTCGACCCGGTCTATTTCAAGTGGATGTCGTTCCTGACCGGCTACATCATGCCGAAGGCCTATTATGAAAAGGTCGGCGCCGAGGGCTTCGAGAAAGCCCCGATCGGCACCGGCCCCTATATGGTCGACAAATTCGAGCGCAACGCCTTCCTGCGGCTGAAGGCCAATCCGAACTATTGGGGCGGCAAGCCGGCCTTTGAGAATGTGACGATCAAGTTCGTCACCGATGCGGCGAGCCGCGTTGCCGAAATCGAGTCCGGTTCCTCGCAGGTGACGCTCGAAATCCCCTATGAGGAATATGACCGCCTGATCGCCAAGGACGGGCTTGCCGGCTCGTGCAAGAATGTTTCCGACATCGGCATGATCTTCTTCAACGACATCGACGTGATGCTGGACAAGAACGTCCGCCAGGCTGCCGTCATGGCGGTCGACAAGAAGCTGCTCGTGGATCGGCTGCTGCGCGGCTACGGCCAGCCTATCGATACGCTGGAGACGCCGGAATACGCAGCCTATGATGCGTCGGTCAAGGTCGAGCACAATCCGGAAAAAGCCAAGGAATTGCTGGCCGCCTCCGGCTATTCGCCGGAAAAGCCGGTCAAATTCTCGATACAGACGACCAAAGGCTTCAAGCCTAAAGACTACGAGATGATCCAGGCGATCGTCGGCATGTGGCGCAAGGTCGGCATCGAGGCGACGATCGAGGTCTACGAGATCGCCAAGCACTACGAGCTGCGCGCCGCCGACAAGCTGACGCCGGCGGCCTTCTACAATTGGGGCAACGCGATCGGCGATCCGACGACGTCGACCGGCTTTGCCACCTATGGCCCGAGCCCGCATTCGGTGTGGGACAGCCAGGATCTGATCGACATGATCAACCCGCTATGGGGTGAGAAGGACGAGGCCAAGCGCATCGGCGGCTGGAAGGCTGTCGACAAGTACATCGCCGAACAGGCCTATGTGCTGCCACTGATCCAGTATGCGCAGCCGATCGTGCATGCCAAGGGCGTCAATGTCGTGCAGCATATATCCGGCGCGCTGTTGCCGGCGCTGATGACCCCGGCGTGAGATCGGCATAGCGTCCAAGCGCGCCATCGCCGTCGATGGCGCGCCCTTTCCGCAGGCATACGGGCGACCATGCTGCTGCAAAGATTCCTGATCCGTCTTCTGACGATGGCGATCACGCTGTTCGGCGTCGCCGTCGTGGTTTTCGTCGTCATTCGCGTCGCGCCCGGCGACCCGATCGCGATGATGCTGCCGCCCGGCGCCACCGATGCCGACATCGCCCGGTTGCGTGCGCTCTATGGGCTCGACAAGACCATCGTCGAGCAGTTCTTCATCTGGCTGTCCGGCGTTGTCAGAGGCGATTTCGGCACCTCGATCTCGCTTAGGCAAGACGTGCTGGGGCTGGTCTTCAACCGGCTGCCGGCGACACTGGAGCTCGCTATCGTCGCTCTTTTGATGGCGCTGGCGATCGGCGGCACGACGGCGATCCTTGGCGCGCGGGAACGCGGCACCGCAGTCGAGGCCGGCATCGACATCGCCAGCGGTGCAGCCCTTTCCATTCCCGATTTTTTGTGGGGCCTGGTGCTGATCCTTTTGTTCGGCGTGCTGGTGCCTATCTTCGACATTTCCGGCCGGGTTTCGCCGCAGCTCGACCTTCCCTTCGTCACCCAGTTCTATCTGTTCGAAAGCATTGCGCGGCTGCGCTTCGACCTGACCAAGGACCTGCTCGGGCACATGCTGATGCCGGCCGTGGCCCTGGCGTTGCCGCTGGCCGCGATCATCTCGCAGCTGCTGAAGCAATCGCTGAAGGAAGTGCTCGATCTCGACTATGTCGTGCTGGCGCGGGTCAAGGGCTTTTCGGAAACGCAGGTTATTTTGCGTGAGGCGCTGAAGAATGCCGCGCTGCCGACGCTCACTCTGATCGGCGTGCAGTTCACCTTCCTGATCGGCGGCACCGTCATCGTCGAGCGGCTGTTTTCCTATGAGGGTCTCGGCAACATGGCGATCGACGCCGTCATCAACCGCGACCTGCCGCTGATCCAGGGCATCGTGCTGGTCTTCGCGCTGCTGTTCGTGCTGATCAACCTCACCGTGGACATGATGTATGCGCTGCTCAATCCGAGGCTGCGCCATGGATGACGGCCGCATCTCCAGACATGGCTCGGGCGCAAGGCTGTGGCTGTCCGGCGGCTGGCTGCTGCTGGCGCTGCTGGCGGCGATCTTCGCGCCGCTGGTCGCGCCGCAGGACCCGCTGGCGCAGGACCTGATGTTCGAGCGCCTGCCGCCCTTCTGGATGAGCGGCGCGGAGCCCGGCTTCTGGCTCGGCACCGACAGCCTCGGCCGCGATCTCCTGTCGCGGCTGATCTTCGGCGCCCGCATCGCCTTCGTCGTTGCCTTCGCGGCAGCCTTGGCCGCCTGTCTGGTCGGCTCGACGCTCGGGCTTGTCGCCGGCTATTTCGGCGGCTGGGCCGACCGCATCATCTCGCGCATCGTCGACGTCTGGATGGCGTTCCCGCCGGTGTTGTTTGCCATCCTTTTGGTTGCCGTGCTCGGCACAGGCCTGAGCTCGGTCATCATCGCCATCGCGGTCATCGACTGGACGCGCTTCTGCCGGGTGATCCGCGCCGAGACCATGGGCCAGGCGCGCATGGATTATGTCGAGAACGCCCGCATCGCCGGCTACGGCCGCATCGGTATCATGCTGCGCGAAGTGCTGCCCAATGTGGTGCCGTCGATCGTCGCGCTGCTGTCACTGGAAATGGGCATCGCCGTCATCGTCGAGGCGATCCTGTCCTTCGTCAATCTGTCGATCTCGACCGACGACCCGACCTGGGGCGGCATCATCGCCGAAGGCCGGCTGTCGATCCATCAGGCCTGGTGGGTGCTGGTGTTTCCGCTGGTCACTCTGATCCTGACGGTGTTGTCGTTCAGCCAGTTCGGCGAGGGTCTCAAGGCACGCTTCGATCCGGTGCTGCGATGAGCGCGAGCGTTTGCCTCGATATCAGTAACCTCAGCGCCGTGCTGCCGAATGGCGCCCGCGTGCTGCGCTCGGTCTCGCTCTCGGTCCAACCCGGCGAGGTTCGCGCGCTGGTCGGCGAGAGCGGCGCCGGCAAGACGATGATCGGCAAGGCGGTGCTCGGCGTTCTGCCACTGAGCGTTCGCATCGTCGAGGGCGACATGCTGCTCGAAGGTGAAGATCTCGGCCGGCTTCAGCCAAAGGCGAGGCGCACCTTGATCGGCGCCCGCACCGCGCTGATCCCGCAGGATCCGCTGACCGCGCTCAACCCGTCGCGCCGCATCGGTCCGCAGATGACCGACCGGCTGGTGCGCATCCTCGGCTGGAGCGGACAGAGAGCCGACGCCCGCACCCGCCAGTTGCTCGACGAGGTGCAGATCCGCGACCCGGACCGCGTCCTCAAATGCTATCCGCACGAGCTTTCCGGCGGCATGCGCCAGCGCGTGCTGATCGCCGCCGCCTTCGCCGCCGAGCCAAGGCTGATCGTCGCCGACGAGCCGACAACGGCGCTCGACGTGACCGTGCAGAAGCAGATCCTGCGCCTGATCGCGCAGTTGCAGCGCGAGCACGGCACGGCGATCCTGTTCGTCACCCATGATCTCGGCGTCGTCGCCAAGATCAGCCAGAAAGTATCGGTGCTCTATGCCGGCAAGGTGGTGGAGGAGGCCGAGACGGCGGCGCTGTTCGCAGCTCCGCAGCACCCCTACACGCGAGCGCTGATGGCGGCGACACCGCGCTACACCGACCCGTTCGCCTCTCTGAGACCGGTGGACGACGCGGTATTGGCCGGGCTGGCCGCGGAGATCGCCGCCGCCGACCAGGCCTGGAGGCGCCCGCATGGCTGAGCCGCTGTTTTCCGTCCGCGGCCTGAAGGTCGCGCTAGCCGACATGACGCGCAAGCCGCTGATCGGCCGCGCGCCGCTGGCCGAAATCCTGAAAGGTCTGGATTTCGACCTGCCAAAGGGGTCGGTGACCGGCATCGTCGGTGAATCCGGATCGGGCAAGTCGACGCTCGGCCGCGCCCTCGTACGCCTGCTGGAGCCCAGCGCCGGCAGCATCACCTTCGACGGCCGCGACATCACGCATCTGCCGGAGGCCGAGCTCAGGCCGCTGCGCCGCAATCTGCAGATGATCTTCCAGGATCCGATGTCGTCGCTCAATCCGCGCCGCACCATTGCCAGCATCATCGCCGCACCGCTCAGGCAAAACGGGTTTGGCGACAATCTCAAGGGGCGTGTCGCGGAGGCATTGCAGCGCGTCGGCCTGCCGCAAAGCTTCGCCAGCCGCTACCGTCACGAACTGTCGGGCGGCCAGCGCCAGCGCGTCGGCATTGCCCGGGCGCTCGCGCTGTCGCCGAAATTCGTGCTGGCCGACGAGATCGTCTCCGGTCTCGACGTATCGACCCAGGCACAGATCCTGACGTTGCTGGAAAAGCTGGCCGCCGAAATGGGCCTGACGGTCGCCTTCATCAGCCACGATCTGTCGGTGATCCGGCGGCTTTGCCGGCAAGTGATCGTCATGCGCGAAGGCGTGATCGTCGAGGCAAGCGCCACCGACGCTTTGTTCGAGAAGCCGCGGCAGGCCTACACACGCGACCTGATATCAGCCATCCCGCTGCCCGAGATCGATGACGGCTGGCTGCTGCCCACCGCTAAGGTGCCGGTATGAAGCAAATCTCATTCGCACGTCGAAGAGCGGGCCTCGGACGTGCGCCCGGCAAGCCACCCACGTCCCGCGAGAAGGATGACTGACATGAGGAATGCTATCCGAAACGCAACGCTTGCGACCGCCGTCCTGGCCAGCATCGGCACTGCTTCCGCCGGCACCATTCCCGGCATGCGCGGGCACGATCACACCGGGGTTACGGTGCCCGACATGAAGCAGGCCGTCGACTTCTTCACCGAGGTCGTCGGCTGCAAGAAGGCGATGTCCTTCGGCCCGTTCGCCGACGACAAGGGCACGTTCATGCAGGATCTGCTGGGCGTCGACCCCAAGGCGGTGATCGAGGAGATCACCCTGGTCCGCTGCGGCTACGGCTCGAATATCGAGCTGTTCAAATACACCGCGCCCGACCAGAGGGACCTGCAGGCCCGCAACAGCGACATTGGCGGCTTCCACATCGCCTTCTATGTCGACGATATCGCTGCCGCGAAAGCCTATCTCGATGAAAAGGGCGTGAAGACGCGGATGGGCCCGCTGCCGGTTACCGAAGGGCCGGCTGCCGGCCAGACCATCCTCTATTTCCAGGCGCCCTGGGGCCTGCAACTGGAAGCGATCAGCTATCCCAACGGCATGGCCTATGAAAAGGACGCGGAGACGGTGCTGTGGAGCCCGAAGAGCCCGGAAAAATAATCCGGGCAAGCGCGTGCTTGCGGGTCTGACCCGCAGGCAGGCCATGGGCATCCGAGGCAGATCGCTTCAATTATGAAACTTCAAGCTTGAAATAATTTATTTCAGGCGCGATACTGACGAATAATAAGCGAAGAGGAGATCGCACGAATGAAGGTTGCGGTTCTCGGCGGCGGACCAGCCGGCCTCTACTTTGCCATCTCGATGAAGCTCAGGGACGCCGCGCACGAGGTGACAGTGTTCGAGCGCAACCGCGCCGACGACACATTCGGCTGGGGCGTCGTGCTGTCGGCCGAAACGCTCGACAATCTGACCAGGAACGATCCGGTCAGCGCCGTATGGATCAAAAAACATTTCGCCTATTGGGACGACATCGCCGTCATTCATGACGGGGTGCGCACGGTCTCGACCGGCCACGGCTTCTGCGGCATCGGCCGCAAGCGGCTGCTCGTCCTGCTGCAGCGGCGGGCGCGTGAGCTTGGCGTGAAGCTGGTCTTCGAGACCGATATCGCCGACCCCAAGCCCTATATGGAGAGCCACGATCTGGTTGTCGCCGCCGACGGCCTGAATTCGAAGGTACGGGGCGCATTCGTCGACGTGTTCAAGCCAGATATCGACACCCGCAAATGCAAGTTCGTCTGGCTCGGCACGCAGCAGAAGTTCGACGACGCCTTCACCTTCGTCTTCGAGAAGACGGAGCATGGCTGGGTATGGGCGCATGCCTACCAGTTCGACAGTGAAACCGCGACCTTCATCGTCGAATGCAACGAGCAGACCTGGGAGCGCTTCGGCTTTGGCGCGATGTCACAGCAAGAATCGATCGCCGTCTGCGAACGGATCTTCGCCAGGCATCTCGGCGGCCACGCGCTGATGACCAATGCCAATCACATCAGAGGTTCGGCCTGGATCAATTTCCCGCGCGTGCTGTGCGAACGCTGGTCCTACAAGAATCTGGCGCTGATGGGCGACGCGGCGGCATCAGCGCATTTCTCGATCGGCTCCGGCACCAAGCTGGCGCTGGAAAGTGCTGCGGCGCTGGCCGACTATGTCGAGTCCGAGCCCGACCTCGAGGCGGCGTTCCGCAAATATGAAGACGCCCGCCGCACCGAAGTGCTGAAGCTGCAGTCGGCAGCGCGCAATTCGCTCGAATGGTTCGAGGAGGTCGAACGCTATCTCGGCCTCGATCCGGTGCAATTCAATTATTCGCTGCTGACCCGCTCGCAGCGCATCAGCCACGAGAATTTGCGGCTGCGCGATGCCGAGTGGCTGGCCGGCGCGGAAGAATGGTTCCAGCGCCAGGCCGGCGCCGGCGGCAACAGTCTTCGTCGCGCGCCGATGTTCGCGCCTGCAGAACCGCATCGTTGTCTCGCCGATGGCGCAGTACAAGGCCGTCGACGGCTGCCCGACCGACTGGCACTTCGCCCATTATGCCGAACGGGCGAAGGGCGGCGCCGGCCTCGTCTATATCGAGATGACCTGCGTCAGCCCGGAAGGCCGCATCACGCCTGGCTGTCCCGGGTTCTACGCACCCGATCATGAGGTCGCCTGGAAACGGCTGGTCGATTTCGTCCATACCGAGACCGAGGCTAAAATCTGCGCGCAGATCGGCCATTCCGGCGCCAAGGGCTCGACCCGGCTCGGCTGGCAAGGAACCGACGTGCCACTGACATCAGGCAACTGGCCTGTGATGGCGGCATCAGCGATAGCATGGTCGCCTGAGAATCAGGTGCCGAAGGCGATGGACCGCGCCGACATGGACAGGGTGCGCGATCAATTCGTCGCTTCGGCCGAGATGGCGGCGCGCTGCGGCTTCGATATGCTCGAAATCCATGCTGCGCACGGCTATCTCCTGTCCTCCTTCATCACGCCGCTGACCAACCGGCGCACGGACGCCTATGGCGGCTCGCTCGAAAACCGCATGCGCTATCCGCTCCAAGTCTTCCATGCGGTGCGGGCCGCGTGGCCCGCCGAAAAACCTGTTTCAATGCGCATCTCGGCCAATGACTGGGTCGGCATCGAAGGCGTGACGCCGGCCGATGCAGTCGAGATCGCACGGCTGCTGCATGAGGCCGGCGTCGACATCTGCGACGTGTCGGCCGGCCAGACTTCGGCCGATGCAAGACCGGTGTATGGGCGCATGTTCCAGACGCCGTTTTCCGATCGCATCCGCAACGAGGTCGGCATGGCGACCATGGCGGTCGGCAACATCTATGAGCCGGACCACGTCAATTCGATCCTGATGGCCGGCCGCGCCGATCTCGTCGCGATGGCAAGGCCGCATCTCGCCGATCCCTACTGGACGCTGCATGCGGCCGTGACGCTCGGTGATCGCGGCGTCAAATGGCCGGATCCCTATCTGCCGGGCCGCGACCAGATCTACCGGCTGGCCGAACGCGATGCGGCAGCGGGGCTGAAAGTATGAGCACCGCGACGATAACAATGCGGCACGCGCTGGTCACCGGCGGCGGCTCCGGCGTGGGCCGCGCCATCGCGCTGGCGCTGGCCGGCGCCGGCATAGACGTGACCATCTGCGGCCGGCGCGAGGCGGCACTTGCCGAGGTCGCCAGGCAAAGCGATCGCATCTTCGGCATCGCTGCCGATGTCACCAATGAGGCGGCAATGGCGTCGCTCTACAGTCAGGCCGAGGCGGCGCGCGGGCCGATCGATATCGTCGTCGCCAATGCCGGCATGTCCGGCAGCGCCCCGGCACAGCGGACCTCGCTCGCGGACTGGCAGCGCACGCTCGATGTCAACCTGACCGGCGCGTTCCTGACGGTGAAACCGGCGCTGGCCGGCATGGCCGCGCGGAAATCAGGCCGTGTCATATTCGTCGCGTCGACGGCCGGGCTAAAGGGCTATCCGTATGTCGCCGCTTACGTTGCCGCCAAGCATGGTGTCGTCGGCCTGATGCGGGCGCTGGCGGTCGAGACCGTCAAATCCGGCGTGACGGTCAACGCCGTCTGCCCGGGCTTCATCGAAACCGAGATGCTCGAGGAATCCATCCAGCGCATCGTCGAAAAGACCGGCCGCTCGGCCGAAGAAGCAAGGACGAGCCTTGCCTCGACAAACCCGCAAGGCCGCTTCATCCAGCCGGAAGAGGTTGCAGCCGCGGTGCTGTGGCTGTGCGGCGATGCGGCCCAATCGATCACCGGCCAGACGATCTCGATCTCGGGAGGTGAGACATGGTAGCCGGTCCCCTGCCCGCGCCGTCCGGACCCGGCAAGGACCGCCTGCGCCTGTGGGTGCGGCTGCTGCGCGCCTCACGCAGCATCGAGGCCGAGCTGCGCGAGCGCCTGCGGCAGGAGTTCAACACGACGCTGCCGCGCTTCGACGTGATGGCCGCACTCTACCGCGTGCCGGAAGGCATGCTGATGAGCGACCTGTCGCGCTTCCTGCTGGTGTCCAACGGCAATGTGACTGGCATCGTCGACCGTCTGGTTTCGGAAGGGCTGGTCGCCCGCGCCCGACGCAATGGCGACCGCCGCACCTCGATGGTGCGGCTGACGGAGGAAGGATCGAAGGCTTTCGCCGTGATCGCCGCCGCACATGAGAGCTGGATCGGCGAGCTGCTGGGCAATGTGAGCGAGGACGAGGCGCGCCGGCTAACCGGCATGCTGAATTCCTTCCGCAGCAATTGGGAGGGACGGGAATGACAAAAATGGCCGGCCGCAAGCCGAAGCATTTCCTCTGGCAGGTCGAAGGCAAGATCGCAAAGATCCGGCTCGACCGGCCGGAGCGCAAGAACCCGCTGACCTTCGAAAGCTATGCCGAGCTGCGCGATATCTTTCGCGACCTCGTCTATGCCGACGATGTCGATGCGGTGGTGTTCCTGCCCAATGGCGGCAATTTCTGCTCCGGCGGCGATGTTCACGACATCATCGGCCCGCTGGTCAAGATGGACATGAAGGAGTTGCTCGCCTTCACCCGAATGACCGGCGATTTCGTCAAGGCGATGCTGAATTGCGGCAAACCGATCATTGCGGCGGTCGACGGCGTGGCGGTGGGCGCCGGCGCCATCACCGCCATGGCGTCCGATATCCGCATCGCCACGCCGGAAGCCAAGACGGCGTTCCTGTTCACCCGCGTCGGTCTTGCCGGCTGCGACATGGGCGCCTGCGCGATCCTGCCGCGCATCATCGGCCAGGGCCGCGCCGCCGAGCTGCTCTACACCGGCCGCACGATGAGTGCTGAGGAAGGCGAGCGCTGGGGTTTCTTCAATCGGCTGGTCGATGCCGCAGCGCTTGAGGCCGAAGCACTCGACATGGCCGCGCGCATCGCCTCCGGCCCGACCTTCGCCCACGGCATTACCAAGACGCAGTTGAACCAGGAGTGGTCGATGGGTCTCGACCAGGCGATCGAAACGGAAGCGCAGGCGCAGGCGATCTGCATGCAGACCGGCGATTTCAAGCGGGCGTACGAGGCTTTTGTTGGCAAGCAGAAGCCGGTGTTCGAGGGCAATTGAGGATGTTTTCTTTAATCAAAATGGACACGTTGGCGGGACAGCGCCCCCCTCTGGCCTGCCGGCCATCTCCCCCACTTGGGGGGAGATTGGCAGCTCCACCTGCAGCGCTTCTCCTGCAATGCCGGCGATTGGCGAAAGCAGTGGTGACGTCCAATCTCCCCCCTCGTGGGGGAGATGTCCGGCAGGACAGAGGGGGGCGCCGTGGAGTGCAAGGCCCGAAGCACAGTGGAGGCAGAAATGCCTGACCGGTCCTTCCTCAATTGGCCGTTCTTCGAGAACCGACACCGCGAGCTGGCCGAGCGGCTGGATGCCTGGTGCGGAAAAAACCTGCCGGTCGCGCATGACGATGTCGACGCCGCCTGCCGCGAGCTGGTGGCGAAGCTCGGCAACGACGGCTGGCTGGAGCCGACGGCGCTCGACACGGACAATCCCGGACCGCTCGACGTTCGCGCGCTGTGCATCACACGCGAGACGCTGGCCCGGCATGACGGGCTGGCCGACTTTGCCTTCGCCATGCAAGGGCTCGGCACCGGCGCGCTCAGCCTGTTCGGCACGCCCGAGCAGCAGCGCTGGCTGGCGAAGACACGTGCTGGCAAAACAATTTCCGCCTTTGCGCTATCGGAACCGCGCTCCGGATCTGATGTCGCCAATATGGAGATGACGGCCACGCACGACGGCGACGACTATGTGCTGTCGGGTGAAAAGACCTGGATCTCCAATGGTGGCATTGCCGATCTCTACGTCGTTTTTGCCCGCACCGGCGAGGCGCCCGGCGCCAAGGGCCTTTCGGCGTTCATCGTGCCTGCAGACATCAAGGGCCTAACCATCGCCGAACGGCTGGAGGTGATCGCGCCGCATCCGCTGGCACGATTGTCCTTCGACAATGTCCGCGTTCCGGCCTCGGCATTGATCGGCAAGCCAGGCGACGGTTTCCGCATCGCCATGTCGGTGCTCGACGTGTTCCGCTCGACGGTCGGCGCGGCGGCACTCGGCTTTGCCCGGCGCGCGCTGGACGAAAGCATCAAAAGAGTGGCCGAGCGCAAACTGTTCGGCGCTGCGATGGTCGAGCTGCAAATGGTGCAGGGTCACATCGCCGACATGGCGCTGGATGTCGATGCCGCCGCCTTGCTGGTCTACCGCGCCGCCTGGACCAAGGACATGGGCGCCGCCCGTGTCACCCGCGAAGCGGCGATGGCCAAGCTGTTCGCCACCGACAAGGCGCAAGAGGTGATCGACAAGGCCGTGCAGCTGCATGGCGGCGATGGCGTCCGCAAGGGCCACATCATCGAAAGCCTGTATCGCGAGATCCGCGCGCTGCGCATCTATGAGGGCGCGTCCGACGTGCAGAAGGTGGTCATAGCCAGGCAAGTGATGGGAGCGGCCTGAGGCCGAACTGGGACGGATAATTGCGAATTAGACTGGTTCGATTTTGAACATTGCGACCGGATTTGAGTATCGGGAGGCTTGATATGCACACCATCCTGCAGCCGGAAGGCTGGGCGAAACCTGTTGGGTACGCCAATGGCGTCGCCGCGCGCGGGCAGATGATCTTCATCGGCGGCCAGGTCGGCTGGACCGGGCAAGGCCAATTCGAAACCGATGATTTTGTCGGCCAGGTGCGCCAGACGCTTGCCAACATCGTCGCCGTGCTCGCCGAGGCTGGCGCCATGCCTGAGCATATCACCTCGATGACCTGGTACTTTACCGATAAGGCCGAGTATCTGGCCAACCTCAAAGGGATCGGTGAGGCCTATCGCGAGGTCATCGGCCGGCATTTTCCGGCCATGGCCGCCATGCAAGTCATGGCGCTGGTCGAGGATCGCGCCAAGGTGGAAATCCAGGCGACAGCGGTGATCCCGGACTGACGCCGGCGTGCTTCCCTTCTCCCCTTGTGAGACCTTTGCACAGAAGCCGAACGGTGATTCTGTGGTGAAGGTTGGAGCAGGGAGATTCGGGATGGCGGATCGTGTTTTG
>NZ_RZTI01000065.1:0-32587 GCF_003997275.1 Mesorhizobium sp. M6A.T.Ce.TU.002.03.1.1 | reverse complement strand
GCCTGGTGAACAACTGATCGCCCGCCGTGCCGAAAGGTGCGGCGGGCTTTTTGACTTCCGTATGGAACACCGGCTCGGGGAGGACGTTCGGCTTCTGCAGCATCTTCTCCTGTGAACCAAGCTGCGAGATCGGTGTCCCCTCCCGATCAGCCCGCGTCCTTCCCCTCCGTAGGGCGCGGCGTGGCTTGGTCATCGCTTTCCCGATGACGCGATGTCCGGCCTATTGCACGAAGCAGGAGAGACTTAGGTCCTGTCTCGGATCAGACCGAAGCCCAACCAAGGAACGTTTGCGGCCACCTCAGGTTTGGGTGGACCGGGCGCGAAGAGGATACCGCCCAGCGCAAGAGATCTCACACGAAGGAGAAAGCTATGAGAATGCGTCTTTCCACGGCAGTCGCGGGGCTTCTGCTGCTGGCAGGCATCGGCGCTGCTGCCGCTCAGGACGTGATCATCGAGCCTGAGCAGGAGACCGTCATCAAGGAATATGTGAAGAAGCAGCCGCTCGCATCGGTGAAAATCCCTGGGGTAGAGCTCAATATCGGCTCAACACTGCCCGATACGGTCGAGCTTCATGAAGTTCCCGAGACCAAATACAGTTACGTGGTGGTCGACGACCGGACCGTTGTCGTTGATCCAGGCACACGCAAGGTCATCAAAGTCATCGAATAACCTAAGCGACTGGGAGGACAGCCCGCCGTGCCGAAAGGTGCGGCGGGCAGCCAGCAACGGAGGAATGTGATCATCGTGTCGAACCGTGAGATTGGAGCATCCAAGGCACTCCGAATGCGCGTGACCGACCTCAACAAGAGGATGCGCGGCGCACGGATTACCGAGAAGGAACTGAAGACCTTTCGAAAGGTCGCAGCCGTCATGGAGGACGGCAAGGGTAGAATCGATGCCGACGATTTGATTGCCGCATCCTTCGTCGTCGAGACGCTGGACTAACCAAGCCGCCTTTAAGATACCCAGAATGCGAGGCGCTGCAATGTCCCTCTCTCCCAGCCTATTCTCTGTTGGCCTGACTTTCCAATGCCCGCAGTGCAACTTCACCGTCATCAAGAACGGCAGCTGGTTTCAGGTCGTTTCCCATTACAAGTGTGAGGGATGCGGACGCGAGATCCGGATTACCTATCCCGACAAGATTGGTATCTTCCAGAAGCACGCGCACTTGGCCGCTCCCCCGCCAGGAGCGCGGTAGATGCGGCAGATGTGCTGACCAATCCTTCACCGAACGTGAGCTCGAATTGCCGGGATCGAGCGCGAGGCGGGAATGCCGGCATTCGCCCTGATGGGCGAGATCGGCACGCGCAAATATGTCGGCTCGGCCTTCATTAACTCCAGCCGCGATCCGCGAGCGGCTCTGAAACGCGATCCAAGTGCGCGCCGGGCCGCCACCGAAGGGCGTGAAGCGGCCAATCACGCAATGGGTCAAGCCGGTTCTGCGCCACGACTTAGGTAATAGATCGCACCTGAGACATGGCGCGTGAACCCGAGTCTTTTTTCAGGTATCACCGATCGTCCGGACGCCTCGCAGATAAGATTCGCCGACGTCGCGGGCACCTCCTGTGCCTGCGTTCATTCTATGTCCGCAGTGAGAAGGGGGCGTTGGCGGACCGTGTTCGCCAATGGCGGGGCAGGGCGGATCTGAACGGGGCTTTTCCACGAATGACACTGATGGGCGCGGCGGCGTTGCTGATCCTGATCCTGACCTATGCCGGCGTCGCCATCGGCAGGGTACCTGGGCTGCGCCTCGACCGGGCAGGCATCGCGTTGCTCGGCGGCGCGGCGATGATTGCCATCGGCGCGCTCAGCCTGGAGGACGCCTACCGCGCGATCAATTTCGACACCATCACGCTGCTGCTCGGCATGATGATCGTCGTGGCGCATCTGAAAGTGTCGGGCGCTTTCCGCGCACTCGGCGCCGTCGCCATCGAGCATGCGCACGCGCCATTCATGCTGCTGGTGATGGTGACGCTGCTGACCGGCGTTCTGTCGGCGTTCCTGGTCAACGACGCGATCTGTCTGGTCATGGCGCCGATCGTCGTCCACGTCACCCGTGTCATCAACCGCAACCCGATTCCCTATCTGATCGCCACCGCCACGGCGTCGAATTGCGGCAGCGTCGCCACCATCACCGGCAATCCCCAGAACATGGTCATAGGCGCGCTGTCGGGGATTTCCTATCCGGCCTTCTCGGCGGCCCTGGCGCCCGTCGCCCTGTTTGGCCTCGTCGCCGTCATCGTCATCGTGCGCATCGTCTACCGGGCCGAATTCGCGCGCAAGGCCGAACTCAGCCCCGAAGTCTATCGCGGCCGCATGCTGCCGGGACAGGTGCTGAAGGCGGTGGTCGTCTGCATCGGGCTGGCGATCGCTTTCTTTGCCGGCGTGCCGGTCGCCAAGGCGGCGCTCATCGGCGGCGCCATCCTTCTGGTGACCCGCGCCATCAAGCCGGCGCGCATCTATCGCGAGATCGACGGGCCGCTGCTGTTCATGTTCGCCGGCCTGTTCATCGTCGTCGCCGGCGCCGAGAAGACGCTGCTCAGCCCTGACATCGTCGCCTCGGCCAAAAACCTCGGCCTGGACGATGTCTGGCGGCTATCCGGCTTCACCGCGGTGCTGTCCAACATCATGAGCAACGTTCCGGCCGTGCTGGCGCTGCGGCCATTCATACCCGGCCTGGAAAACCCGGAGCGCGCCTGGCTGATCGTCGCGATGAGCTCGACGCTGGCCGGCAATTTCACGCTGCTCGGCTCGGTCGCCAATCTGATTGTCGCGGAGCACGCGCGGGTCTCCGGCACAACTCTGTCGTTCGCCGCCTTCTTCAAGGTCGGCCTGCCGCTGACGCTGGTCACGCTGCTTGCCGGAACGGCGTGGCTGGCGCTTGGGTTTTAGCCGGCACGGATCGTCGCGGCAGCAATCCTTCGTCAGGCGCTGTCTTGGGATCTCGCCCGAACGAGCATGGCAGCGGCGTGTCCGGCTGCCTCGATATAGTCGGGGTTGCGGTGGATCAGCATGATCGAGAACGCGCCATCCATCAGAAGGACGATTTCGCGCGCCAGGGTTTGCGGCTCCAAAATGCTGCGGCCTGACATTTCGCCGGCCAGCCATTTTTCGAAATTCGCCTTGTGTCGCGACCCGACCTTCATCGCCGGGTGTCCGGGCATGGCGGCGAGCTCCGCGGCCGTTCGCAGGAAACCACATCCTTTCCATTTGGGATGGCGTGCCACGCGTGCCAGATTGGTGAAGATCGCCTCGACCTTGCGATCGGGACCGCCTTCGGCGGCGTCGAACCAGCCGGCCATCTGCTTCAGATTCGGCTGGTCGCGGCCATCGAGATAAGCGGCGATCAGGTCGTCCTTGCTCTTGAAATGATAGTAAAGCGTGCGCTTGGTGAGGCCTGCCTTTTCGGCGACGGCATCGACGCTGACGCGGCCAATCCCTTCAGCATAGAACAGCTTCGTCGCGGCATCGACAATACGTTTGCGGGTAGGGCTGAGCTCTTGGGGCATGGGGCAATGTATACCGACTAGTGAATATACAAGCAATCGAGAGCCTGATCCTTTCCTGTTCCTGCCACCGCATGCTGGAAAGGAAGCCAAATGACCGGACTTGTCCTGAGCGAGGTTCGCGACGGGGTTGCCGTCCTGACCCTCAATCGCCCTGAAAAACTCAACGCGCTGAACTACGCCCTGATCGACCGCCTGCTGGCCATCCTCGACGCTATCGAGGTCGATGGCTCCATCCGGGCAGTCATCCTCACCGGCGCTGGCGAGCGGGCGTTCTCGGCGGGCGGCGACATCCACGAATTCTCGGCAAGCGTGGCGCTTGGCGCCGATGCCGCCTTGCGCGACTTCGTCATGCGTGGGCAGCGATTGACGGCCAGACTGGAAGGGTTCCGCAAACCCGTCATCGCCGCGGTCAACGGTCTTGCCTTCGGCGGAGGTTGCGAAATCACCGAGGCCGTGCCGCTCGCCATCGCCAGCGAACGTGCCTCGTTCGCCAAACCCGAAATCGTTCTCGCAATGCCGCCGACGTTCGGCGGAACGCAGCGCCTGCCGAGGCTGGCCGGACGCAAGCGGGCCCTCGAGTTGCTGCTGACAGGGGAGGCGTTTTCGCCGCAGCGCGCACTCGAACTCGGCCTCGTCAACCAGGTGGTTCCACACGACGACCTGATGCCGGCAGCACTTGACCTGGCTCAGCGAATTCTGCGGCATTCACAGCTGGCGGTCGCCAGCATCCTCACCGCAGTTACGCGCGGCATCAACCAGTCCATCGCGGAAGGGTTGATGGTTGAGGCCGAACAGTTCGCCCGCATGGCGCCGACCGCCGATCTGCGCGAAGGGCTCGATGCCTGGATCGCGCGCCGCGAGCCAAGCTATTCCGGTTCGTGGACGCGCACTGCTGCGGGTGAGTGAGGCACAAGGGGACATATCGCTGGAGCCGGTTCCGGAGATATTCGAGGCGTTCGATTGCGGAGAAGCCCTGATCGGACTATTTGGCGCGGGTGGGCCAGAACGCCCAGATCAGCAAAGCCGCTAAAGCCAGCCAGAGCGCCACGACAAAGAACATTCCCGTCCTGCTTTGCGGGTGTTTTTCGAGCGCGGCAGCCCGCGCCCGAAACTCGTCCATTAGCGGCGGCGGGATAAGCCTTATCGCCAGGATTACGCCGAGCGGCACGATGATCAGGTCGTCGAGATAGCCGAGCACCGGGATGAAATCCGGGATCAGGTCGATTGGGGAAAGCGCATAGGCGGCCACCATCCCCGCCACGAGTTTCGCGGACCAGGGCACCCGAGGATCGCGCGCTGCGAACCACAGGGCGACGACATCAAGCTTGATGTCGCGCGCCCGGCGCTTTGCCGTTTCCAGCCATGCTTTCATAGGGTTACTTTAGCACAGATTGCCCGCCGACGTCCGAGCGGCGGTTGCTGGTCGAAGAAAAACCTAGACTAAGGCCCGTGGCGCATCCCCAACGACGCGCGGCGCTCTAATGTTCCGACGGTTCGGTGCCGCTCGCCGGCTTCTCGCCCGAAACATAGGCGTCGAGAAAGTCCTGCGAGGCGACATCGTCGGCGAGGCTCCTCAGCTTTTCGGCCGCGGCCGCCCCCAAAATCGCCTCGACGCGTCTGTTGGCCTCGACCCACACAACATATGCCTGCTGGTATCGCGCTTTTCCGAGCGGCGTCAGCACGGCATGCTTCGTTCGCCGGTCGTGGGCATCCTGGCGGACCTCGACCAGACCGTCGCGCACAAGCGGCCGCAACGCGTGCGTCAGCGCTGAAATCTGGATCGCCAGGCGGGCGGCGAGGACCTGCAGCGTCGGCCCGTCCTCGCCATAAACGGCCCCGAGCCCGTCGATCTGGCCGAGCAGAAGGGTTTGCGTTGACGTCAGCCCGGTTGGGACGAGCGCCACGTCATACAACTGGCCAAGCCGCCGCGCCGCACGACGCAGCGACGAATTGATGCAGACGAAATCGTTCGGCATGCCGGGCGCTTCCGCGTCGGGCTCGTCCCGACTTTCGAGCGATGCAAACGATTCGACCGTTTTTCCCATCTTCACAAAATAGTTGAGTGCTGAACCATTGCAATGGGGCAGAGACTTGGTTAGTTGGTTGAGCACTCAACATTTGAGTGCTAAACTTTAGGAGAGAACCATGTCGAACTCAGCTTCCAAGCCGATCGCCGTCGTTACCGGCGCCTCCGCCGGCATCGGCGCCGTCTATGCCGACCGCCTCGCTGCCCGTGGCTATGATCTTGTGCTCGTGGCGCGACGCGCCGAACGCCTGAAAACCCTCTCAGCGGAGTTGTCGCGGGCCTATGGCGCCAAGGTCGAGGTGATCAGCGCCGACCTGACCAAAGAGGACGGCTTGGCGCGCGTCGAGAAGGTGCTCGCCACCACCCCCGCCATCACGCTGCTTGTGAACAACGCCGGCAACGGAACGCTTGGATCGACGATAAACACGTCCGACGAGAATGCCGCGTCGACGATCGCGCTCAACATCACGGCGCTGACGCGCCTGACCCGAGCGGCGCTGCCGGCATTCCTGTCGCGCAACGCCGGGGCGATAATCAATATAGCCTCGGTCATGGCGCTGCACTCGCTGCCGATCACCTCCCTCTACAGCGGCACCAAAGGCTATGTGGTGAACTTCAGCCGTGGCCTGCAGGAGGAGCTTGCCGGGACCGGCGTCAGGCTGCAGCTCGTTCTTCCAGCTGCGACCGCCACCGAATTCTACGAATTCGCCGGCATGCCGCTTTCAGCGTTCGACCCGGCAGTGGTGATGACCGCGGAAGACATGGTCGACGCGGCCCTGGCAGGGTTCGATCAGGGTGAAGCCATCACGCTGCCGTCAGTCCACGACCGTGCGCTGTGGGAAACCTACGACGCCGCCCGCGCCACCCTGTTCGCCGCGACACAAACCGGCGAACCGGCGCCTCGCTACCAGGCGGCTTGACGCCGCCGGACCGCGCTGCGCGCAGGGCGGTCTCCGCTGGCATGGCTAGGGCGACGCCACCGTCAGATGGCCTTTCATGTTGGGGTGGAAGCGGCAGAAATAGTCGACCGAACCCGCCGTCTTCAGCGTCAGGCTCGCCGCCTTCTTCGGCGGGATCATAGCCTCCCAGCCGCCCTTGACGGTCGCCGTGTGGGCGAACACGTCCTTGTTGACCCACTCGATCGTGTCGCCGACCTTCGCCTCGATGCTTGCGGGCGAAAATACAAGCTTCTCGATCGTCACCTCAATCGTGCCGGCCTTGGCTGGTGCGGCACCAATGGTTAGCGCCAAAGCAACCCACAGATGCCGTTTCGACGCCGTCGGTGCTGTTCTCATTTCAGCTTGCCGGCGACATGTTCGGCATGCTGTTCATGGCCCTGGAATAGCTTCAGGCCGGTCTCCAGCAGGCTCTTCAGTTCGGCATTCTCGGCCGAGGGGATCAGCAGGGTTTTGAGCGCGGCGTTGACCTGCTTATGGTAGGCGACCTCGTTGGCGACATAGGCCTTGTCGAAGGCGGCGCCGTCGAGTTTGGCGAGCTGGGCTCGTTCCTCGGCCGCCGCCTCGGTCAGCGCCTTGCTGGTGGCGTTGTCCTCCGGCGTCAGTTTGAGCTTCTTGACCAGGTCAAGCGCTTGTTTGTTTACGGCTTCATGGTCTCGCACCATATCTTTGGCGAAATCTACAACCTCTTTGTTCTTCGATTTCTCCAGCGCTTGTTTGGCCGCCTCGACGTCAAGCACGCCGGCTGTGTAGGCGATGTGGGCGATCTGCGGGTCGGTCGGCTTGTCGGCGGCTTGCGCCAACGGCGCTGCGCTGAGCAGGAAAAGCGCTGCCAGTGCGGTGGTCGATCGAATAAACATGACGTTCTCCTTCGCCGGATGCGGTTGGCTCCGGGCATTTCAGTTGACGATGATTGGATGCCGGGCGGGGGCAAACGTTCCCGGGAATTCGGGAAAAATCAGTCTGTAAAGCCAAGCCGCTGCATCAACGCGGCGGTCAGCCGTTCACACCGGCGGCCGGCGAAGGGAAAGGCATTGAGCAGCACCGGGCCGATCTGATCGTCCAGCGCCTTGCGCACGAGGGCGCGGGCGCGGTGCAGGCGGCTCTTGACGGTTTCGGGCCGCACATCAAGCAGTTCGGCGGTCTCCTCGATGCTGAGACCCTCGATCACCCGCGCCACGAACACTGTCCGGTACACATCGGGAAGCCGATCGGTCGCCCGTTGGACAAGTTCGAGGATTTGCCGTTGCGCCATCGTCCGCTCCGGATCGTCGCTGGGATCGAGGGGAAATTTGATGATTTCGGCGTGTGGAGTTTGCGGCATGGCTACCGTTCGCCGTCTTTTGCGCAAGCGCCCAAGCGCCTCATTGATGACGATGCGCGACAGCCATGTGGCGAGCGAGGATTCCCCGCGAAAATCCCCGAGATGGGCAAAGGCCTTGACATAAGCCTCCTGCACGATGTCTTCAGCCTCGCTGTCGTTGCGAACGACGCTGCGGGCGATACGATAGAGTCGCTGGTTGTGCATCTTGATAATCGTGCGGAAGGCTCCGCCCTCCCGCGCCAGCGCGCGGCCGACAAGCTGCATCTCGCCAGCTGCGGCAGGCATGACGGTCAAGACAGCCGACATGACCGGTTTCCTCATCGCAAGCCAATCTCCTGACCGGAAGCAAATCCTCCGATCGAAACATTGGACGGCCTAGCCGGGAAAAGGTTCCCGACATTTTCCGGCAGCCGGCGGCCGGCAGCGACTACGCTACCGCTTCCGCCAGCAGCCTGTCTGCAGTTTGCGTGCGGGCCGTTGCGGCCAGCAGATCGGTCTGCGTGATCAGGCCGAGGATGCGCCTGTTGTCGTCTATGATGACGACGGCGTGGCTGCGGCCGTCGGTGAGCACGGGTAGGAGGCCCATGGCAGGCGCGCTCGCCGAGACGGTTGCCACGGCCTTTGTCACGCTTTTCACCGTATCCGAGGCCCACGCCAGTTCTCGCAGTCCGACGGCGCCAACAAGCCTGGCCTCCGAATCGACGACCGGCAGCGTCCGGATGTTGTGGGCGAGCAGCAAATGACGTGCCTGGTCGGCGCGAGCGTGTTCATCGACCGAAATTACATGGCACGACATGATGTCCCTGCACAGCAAGGTCCGGTGCGTACGCACCATCGCTTGCAACTCCACCTGCCGCAGCAGCCGTTCGAGATCGTTGCGGTCGATGTCGAATGTCTCCTCCAAGGTACCAAGCGCAGCATCGATGTCCTCGGGCCGGAAGCCGATACGCTCCTGAGCGGGTGGATCGATGGTGCCGTGGCTGTTTTTTGGCGCGGCCACCGTCACATGTGGATAGGTCCGTCGCGACAACTTGTGAAAGCCGTATCCGAGCGCGACGAGCACGATCGAGTTCAAGGCCACCGGCACGAACGGAAACAGGAAGCCGGCACCGATGACGGCCGGTCCGCCGATCACAGCCGTCAGGGCGGCAGCCCCACCTGGTGGATGCAGGCAGCGGGTGAACGACATGGCGGCTATGGCCAATGACACCGCAATGCCCATCGCAAGGATGGGCTCATGCACGAAATACGCCACGAGCACGCCGACGAGCGCCGATATGGTGTTGCCGCCAATGATCGACCAGGGTTGCGCCAACGGGCTCGCCGGCACCGCGAACAAAAGCACGGCCGAGGCACCCATCGGCGCCACGAGCAGCGGCACATGCGGGCCGCTACCGAGCACCAGACCGCTGATCGCGCCGGTCAACGCAATGCCGATCGTCGCACCGATACAGGCGATGATCCGCTCGCGCAGCGTAGCGCCGGCAAGTATTGGGACAAAGAGGCGAAAGGCCATGGTACTGACAACTCTGGTGGCGAAACTGGGTTTGGGACGTGCCGCTTGCGGCTGATGGCCTCGCAATGAGGCCAGAATGTTGGATTTGAAAGCCAAACCGATCCGGAAAATCACAGCTTCGGGAAATAATCTTGCTGATGCGGCCGAGACCCGGCGCATGCAGGGCCGCTTTGGCGGCAGTTCCCCGCTTATGCCGCCTTCGCCGCGGCGAGACCGCGCGCAAGATCGGCCTTGAGGTCATCGACGTCCTCGAGCCCGATCTGCAGGCGCACCAGCGGGCCGTCATAAGGGCCCTTGGCGACGACGCGGTCGCCGAGGAAGACCGGCACCGCAAGGCTCTCATAGCCGCCCCAGGAATAGCCGAGGCCGAATATCCTGAGCGCGTCGAGGAAGGCATGCTGCTGTTTCTGGCCGCCGCCCGCAAGGACGATCGAAAAAATGCCGCTTGAGCCGCAGAAGTCGCGCTTCCAGAGATCATGATCGGGATGGCTGGGAAGCGCTGGATGCAGCACGCGCCCTACGCCCGGCTGGCCCTCCAGCCAGCCGGCGATATCAAGTGCGCTGCGCTGATGATGGTCGAGGCGCACGCCCATGGTGCGCAGGCCGCGCAGCACCTGATAGACGTCGTCCGGCCCGGCGCAGCAGCCCATCGTGTAGAAGGTCTCGCAAAGCTGTTTCCAGCAGGCCTTGTTGGCCGATGCGGTGCCGAGCAGCACGTCGGAATGGCCGGCCGGATATTTCGTCGCCGCATGGATCGAGATGTCGACGCCGTGGTCGAGCGGGCGGAAGTAGAGCGGCGTCGCCCAGGTATTGTCCATCATGACGATCGCGCCGGCGGCGTGTGCCGCGCTGGCGATGGCAGGTATGTCCTGCACCTCGAAAGTGTTGGAGGCCGGCGATTCGGTGAACACGACCCTGGTGTTGGACTTGATCAGCGCCGCTATGCCGGCACCGGCATGCGGATCGTAATACTCGACGTCAACGCCCAGGCGCTTCAGCATCGTGTCGGCGAAATTGCGGGTCGGATGATAGACAGAATCGACGATCAGGACATGGTCGCCCGCCGACAGGAAGGCTAGCAGCGGCACCGTCACCGCCGCCAGGCCAGACGGCACCACAATTGTGCCGGCCGAGCCTTCCAGCCCGTCGATGGCGCTGGCAAGCGCGTCGGTGGTCGGTGTGCCGCGCGTGCCGTAGGTGTATTTCTGGCTGCGTGCCGCCATTGTCGCCGCGTTGGGATAGAGCACAGTCGAGGCATGCACCACCGGCGGATTGACGAAGCCGAAATAGTCGTGCGGATTGTTGCCCGAGTGGGCAAGCCGTGTGTTGATGCCCATTTCGTTGCCGTCTTTTGTCATTCGCTTCGCCTTTGATCAAGCGCTAGCCATAGTGCGGCGGCATTGGCCGCGCAACCGCCCGACGCTCGCCAGGCGGCGGACTTCGGATATACCAATTGATCCATGGCAACTCAGGAATGCGCAGCCTTCCGAAGGCGAATTTCAAAGGCCCCAGCCCCGATTTGCGTTGGCCGGATTTTGCCGGCTTTGTTCGCACGGCTGACTAATTTCCAGGCGTGTTTGTCTGCAATTCGGGCATTTGCGGCAATTGGTTTTCAATCTCTTTCGGTTTCGGTCATTTTCCTTGACCTCACAGGAATAATCGCCTTCGATGCAGTTCGTGAATGGGAGGCAGCGCGTTGGTTGCGATGCGGGGTTCCGGGAATGGGCCGGAACGGGAAGCTGCATTCACACCGAAAAAAAGTCAGGTTCGCCTGAAAAAAACAGAAAAGGGTCTGTGGGTTATGAAACACATTGCAATCGGCATTCTGGGCGCCGCCGCGCTTGGATTGGTGGCTTCGGCCGCGTCGGCGGCCACGCTCGACGACGTCAAGGCCAAGGGCTTCATCCAATGCGGCGTCTCGACCGGTCTGGCCGGCTTCTCGGCGCCGGATGACAAGGGCGACTGGCAAGGCATCGATGCGGATTTCTGCCGCGCTGTCGCGGCCGCCGTTTTTGGCGATGGCACCAAGGTCAAGTTCACGCCGCTCAGCGCCAAGGAACGCTTCACCGCGCTACAGTCAGGCGAGATCGACATCCTGTCGCGCAACACCACCTGGACCATCAACCGCGATACGGCGCTTGGGCTGAACTTCGTCGGTGTCACCTACTATGACGGCCAGGGCTTCATGATCAACGCCAAGAAGCTGCCGGGCGTGAATTCCGCGCTGCAGCTTTCGGGCGCGGCAGTCTGCGTGCAGAGCGGCACCACGACCGAGCTCAACCTTGCCGACTATTTCAAGTCGAACAAGATGGAGTACAACCCCGTCGTCTTCGAAAAGCTGGAAGAGGTCAACGCCGCCTATGACGCCGGCCGTTGCGACGTCTACACCACCGACCAGTCCGGCCTCTACGGCATCCGCCTGACGCTCGGCGCACCCGCCGACCACGTCGTGCTGCCCGAGATCATTTCCAAGGAACCGCTCGGACCGGCCGTGCGCCAGGGCGACGACCAGTGGTACCACATCGTCAAATGGACCTATTTCGCGCTATTGCAGGCAGAGGAACTCGGCATCACCAAGGCCAATGTCGAGGAGATGAAGGCCTCGGACAATCCCGAGATCAAGCGCGTGCTCGGCCAGGAAGCAGACACCAAGATCGGCACCGATCTCGGCGTCTCCAACGACTGGGTCGTCAACATCGTCAAGGCAGTTGGCAATTACGGCGAAATGTTCGAACGCAATGTCGGTTCGGGCAGCCCGCTGAAGATCGCGCGCGGCATCAACGCGTTGTGGACCAAGGGCGGCCTGCAATACGCTCCGCCGATCCGCTGATCGAAATGTGATCCGGAAGGCAGCTTTCCTGCCTTCCGGTTTCTCTTTCCAGGGGATGGTCGAATGGCATCGCAGGAAATTCTTCGCGAGGAGCCAAGCCGCGGCTCCTTTATCAATGATCCGAAGGTCCGCGGCATATTCTTCCAGGCGGTGGTCGTCATCGTGCTGGTGGCGTTGGTCTGGTGGATCGTCCAAAACACCATCGACAATCTGACGCGCCTGCGCATTGCATCAGGCTTCAGCTTCCTCAGGGGCCGCGCCGGCTTCGACATCAGTGACAGCGCCATCGCTTATTCGTCGGATTCGACCTATGGCCGCGCCATTGTGGTCGGCTTCATCAACACGCTCATCGTTGCCGGCGCCGGCATAATCACCGCCACCATCATTGGCTTCATCCTCGGCATCGGCCGGCTTTCGCACAACTGGCTGATCCGCAAGATCTGCATGGTCTATGTCGAGGTCTTCCGCAACATCCCGCCGCTGCTGGTCATCTTCTTCTGGTATTCCGGCGTGCTTTCGGTGCTGCCGCCGCCGCGCGAAAGCATCAATTTGCCATTCGGCTCTTTTCTCAACCAGCGCGGCTTCTACTTTTTGCGTCCGATCTGGGGCGAAGGCTCCTGGCTGATCCTGGTCGCTCTGCTTCTCGGCATTGCCATGGCGTGGTTCGTCGCCCGCAAGGCGCGTCAGCGGCAGATGGCGACCGGCCAGCAATTCCCGGTGTTCTGGACATCGGCGGCTTTGATCACCGGCTTGCCGTTGCTGGCCTACGCGCTGAGCGGCTTCCCGCTGAGCTTCGATTACCCAAAGCAATCGACCTTCAACCTGACTGGCGGCTTTCAGGTCAAGCCGGAGTTCCTGTCGCTCTATTTGGCGCTGTCCTTCTATACGGCGGCCTTCATCGCCGAAATCGTTCGGGCCGGCATCATGGGCGTCAGCAAGGGTCAGACCGAGGCGGCCGGCGCGCTCGGGCTTCGCCCGGGATCGATCCTGCGGCTTGTCGTCATCCCGCAAGCCATGCGCATCGTCATTCCGCCGCTGACCAGCCAGTATCTGAACCTGACCAAGAACTCTTCGCTCGCCATCGCCATCGGCTACCCCGACCTGACGGCGACGACCGGCACGGTGCTGAACCAGACCGGCCAGGCGATCGAGTGCGTGCTGATCATGATGGTGGTCTATCTCGCGCTCAGCCTGTTGACGTCGGCGATCATGAACGTGGTCAACGCCAGAATGGCGCTGGTGGAGAGGTAGGGACATGCAGGAGCACGACCTTGCCTTCGTCCGCGTCGAAATGGCGCTGGCACAGTCGGCGCCGCCAAGCGAGCGCGGCCTGGGCGCCTGGATACGTAAGAACCTGATTGCTTCGGCCGGCGACACGATCTTGACCATCATCGGCATCGTGCTGGTCGCGATGATCCTGCCGCAATTGATCAGCTGGGCCTTCATCAACGCCCAATGGACCGGCACGGACCGCACCTTTTGCGCCACGGTGGCGCAGGGCGGCATCCAGCCGGACGGCTGGTCCGGAGCCTGTTGGGCCTTCGTCAACGCCAAGTTCGGCCAGTTCATGTTCGGCCGTTATCCGATCGATGAGCGCTGGCGGCCGATCCTGGTCGCCATCCTGTTCGTGGCATTTCTGGTGCCGCTGCTCATCCCGAAGGTGCCGCGCAAGGGGCTGAACGCCATCTTGTTCTTCGGCGCGCTGCCGATCTTTGCCTTCATCCTGCTGGTTGGCGGCGTGTTCGGCCTGCCGCATGTCGAAACCTCGCTGTGGGGCGGGCTTCTGGTTACGCTCAGACTGTCCTTCGTCGGCATTGCCGTGTCGCTGCCGCTCGGCATCGTGCTTGCGCTGGGCCGGCGATCGAAGATGCCGATCGTCAAGATGCTGTGCGTCATCTTCATCGAGACGGTGCGCGGCATCCCGCTGATCACCGTCCTGTTCATGGCAAGCGTCATGCTGCCGCTGTTCCTGCCGGCCGGCGTCAGCTTCGACAAGTTTCTCAGGGCACTGATCGGCGTGTCGCTGTTTGCCGCTGCCTATATGGCCGAAGTGGTGCGCGGCGGCCTGCAGGCGATCCCCAAGGGCCAGTATGAGGGGGCGGATTCGCTCGGCCTCGGCTACTGGCAGAAGATGGGCCTGATCGTGCTGCCGCAGGCGCTGAAGTTGGTCATTCCGGGCATCGTCAACACCTTCATCGGCATGTTCAAGGATACCAGCCTGGTTTCAATTATCTCGATGTTCGACCTGCTCGGCGTCGTCAAACAGAATTTTTCCGACGCCAACTGGGCAACGCCGCAGACGGCCAGGTCCGGCCTGGTGTTCGCTGCCTTCGTCTTTTGGCTGTTCTGTTTCGGCATGTCGCGCTATTCGATGTTCACGGAACGCCGGCTCGACACCAGCTACAAACGCTAAGAACAAAAAAGGGAACCTTCCATGGCCACAGAAAATGCAGTCAGCGCGGAAGAGATCAAGGTCAATGCCGCCAAGATGCAGGTTTCCACCACCGATGTCGCCATCGACATCATCGCCATGCACAAATGGTACGGCGAATTCCATGTCCTGAAGGACATCAACCTGAAGGTGATGCGCGGCGAGCGGATCGTCATTTGCGGCCCTTCGGGCTCCGGCAAATCGACGATGATCCGCTGCATCAACCGGCTGGAAGAGCACCAGAAGGGCAAAATCTTCGTCGACGGCAAGGAATTGACCAACGATCTGAAAAAAATCGACGAGGTGCGCCGCGAGGTCGGCATGGTGTTCCAGCACTTCAATCTGTTCCCGCATTTGACCATCCTGGAAAACTGCACGCTGGCGCCGATCTGGGTGCGCAAGACGCCGAAGAAGCAGGCCGAGGAAATCGCCATGCACTTCCTCACGCGCGTCAAGATCCCGGAACAGGCCAACAAATATCCCGGCCAGCTTTCCGGCGGCCAGCAGCAGCGCGTGGCCATCGCCCGCTCGCTGTGCATGAACCCGCGCATCATGCTGTTCGACGAGCCGACCTCGGCGCTCGATCCGGAAATGATCAAGGAAGTGCTGGAGACGATGGTCGGCCTCGCCGAAGAGGGCATGACCATGCTCTGCGTCACCCACGAGATGGGCTTTGCCCGCAAGGTCGCCAACCGGGTGATCTTCATGGATCAGGGCCAGATCGTCGAGCAGAACACGCCAGCCGAGTTCTTCGACCATCCACGCCACGAGCGCACAAAACTGTTCCTGTCGCAGATCCTGCACTGATCGCTCTCGCGCAAATCAAAAGAGCCCGGCCGAAACCCGGCCGGGCTCTTTTGCGTCTGAGCTGTCAGCCGGCGATCGCGCCCCGATTGCAAGGCCGTCGCTCATGAAAAAGCTGTCCTTCATGAAAAAGCTCGGGCGTTTTCTCGCCATTCTGGTGGTGGCAATCGTGCTCGCCGTGGTGCTGGGCACATTCATTCCACGGCCGCTCTTGCCGGCGGCGGCCGCCGATCCTATCGCCAGCAGGCACATCCTGGTGCTGAAAAACCCGATCCACACCGATATCGCCATTCCGGTCGATGACGACGTGCGCAAGCGCTTCCATTTCCTGGTCGATGGCGGCATTCCCGCCGACATGGCCGAGGTCCGCTACATCGTCTTCGGCTGGGGCGGGCGCGCCTTCTATCTGGAGACGCCGACCTGGTCGGAGCTGAAGGCCATGCCGGTGATGAAGGCGCTGACCCGTGACGCTTCGGTGATGCATATCGATGTCGCCGGCAACATTGCCGAGCCGCACCCCGACGTTGCCGGCTTCGACGTCGGCGAGGAGCGTTTTGCGGCGTTGCTCGACTTCATCGCCGCGAGTTTCCAGCAAGGGCCGAACGGCCCGATCCCGATCGAGAACGCCGCCTATTCCAGGTTCGACCGCTTCTACGAAGCCAACGGCCATTTCAACGCGCTGGTCGGCTGCAACACCTGGACCGCGGCTGCTCTGCGTATCGCCGGCCTGCGGACAGGCTGGTGGAATCCGCTGCCGGCCACGCTGGACCTATCGATGCGGATTTATAATTGATGCCTGGCGCTATTGGCCGCCAGAGTCCGGCGCCTGCCAGCCATAGAGCCAGTCCAAATCCGCCGCGAGCTTTTCGGGCGAGCGCAGCTTCAGGAACAGGTTGCGCGCGACCGCCACCGGCCCGGAAGCGTGCCAGGCAAAGCGGTTGACGGCGCCGCGGCGGGCGACTTTGGCAATGCGCGGCCGCCGCATTTTTTCCCAGGCAGCAAGCGCGCCCCATGGATCGGCGGGCGAGGCGGCGACAAAGCCGGCAAGGGTCGCGGCATCCTCGATCGCCATCGCCGCGCCCTGCGCCGCAAACGGCGTCATCGCATGCGCCGCATCACCGATCAGCGCGATGCCGGCGGGCGTCGTCCATGGCTGTGCCTGGTCGACAGTATGGATCGGCCATGCCGTCCACAGGCCGGCATCCTCGGCAAGCCGGGCCAGTGCTGCCGCCGTGCCACGCATGGCGCCGACGAGGATTTCGGGGTCGGCGTGGCCCGACCAGCCCTCGGCGATGATCTCGCCCCTGGTGAAGGCGGCCAGATTGAACGCCGCGCCATTGCTGACCGGATAGGCGACGAGGTGGAAGCCGGGATGCAGGAAGGCGGTCACGCAATTGGCGGCGCCAACCGCCGCAACGGCTTCTCCCGCGACACTGTCTGCGCTGACCGTCGCGCGCCAGGCAAGCTCGCCCGAAAACCGGCTTTGGGCGGCAAATCCGCCAAAAGCACGGATCGCCGACCAGACGCCGTCGGCACCGATCAGCAGAAAGCCGTCGGCTTCGATGGTCTTGCCGGCAATCTCGACTGTTGCCGTGGTATGGTGTGGTCCTGCCGCGACGCCGCCGACGCGCGCTCCGGTGACGAGACTGATGTCCGGCTGTTCGGCAAGGCGCGCCATCAGCGCCTCTTGCAGATCAGCCCGATGAGCGACGAGATAGGGCGCCTGCCAGCGCCTTTCGGCTGCTTCGCCAAGCGGCACCCGCGCCAGCTCGCGCAGCGTGGCGGCGTCCTTGAGCACGACCGCCTCCGGCCGCACCGCCGCCGGCAACAGCCGGTCGAGCACGCCGAGCTGGCGAAGGATGCGCGTCGCGTTGGGTGAGAGCTGGATGCCGGCGCCGGCCGCTTCGAGGCGCGGCGCCTGCTCAAACAGCCGCACCAGATAGCCGCGCTCGGAAAATGCCAGCGCCGCAGTCAGTCCGGCGACGCCGGCTCCGACGATGACGACCTGCCCGGACCGCGTGTCGTCCATAGGGATGACGTGCGCGTCAGGCGGCCTGGTCGATATACAGGCATCCCGCAGGCTGCGTTTCCGTCGCCTTCAGCTTTGGCGAATAGCGATAAAGCGTCGAGCAATAGGGGCAGACCTTTTCATTGTCGTCGCCCATGTCGAGAAACACATGCGGATGGTCGAAAGGCGGGTTGGCGCCGGTGCACATGAATTCCTTGACGCCGATGTCGATCGCCGCATAGCCCGCATCGTTCTGGAAATGGGGAATGGAACCGGCTGCCATCGTCGTCTCCTAAATTTGCCGCATGACCTCGGATCATGCGCAAAATCAAAATTCTACCGCGTCCTTTGCGCGTCCAAAGGACGCGCTGCGCTGTACCTGGATTGCATCTGGATCATAAGCTGTCTCTTTGCAAGATCGATGAAATCAAACTGTCGTAAAAGCCTGTCACAGGATAAGCTAAGCCGGTTAAGGCATGGCCGCGAAAATCGAATTCGGTTTCGCTGGGGATCATGCGTAGCTTAAAAGTGGTAGAGCGTCCTTTGCGCATCCGGAACGACGCGTGACGCTCTGGGCAGCGGGTGCGAAACGAGCAGGAACCATGAACGAACTAAAGCCGGTGCAGAGCGAATTCACCACTGTCGAGGTGGCGAGCCCAGAGGGCGGCAACCCGGACCGCTTCGTCAACCGCGAGTTTTCCTGGCTGCAATTCAACCGCCGCGTCCTTGAGGAGTCGCTGAACGCCAATCATCCGCTGCTCGAGCGTGTCCGCTTCCTGTCGATATCCGCCGCCAATCTCGACGAGTTCTTCATGGTCCGCGTCGCCGGTCTCGCCGGCCAGGTTCGCGAAGGCATCACGCTGAAGAGCCCGGACGGCCGCACCCCCGAACAACAGCTGGAACAGCTGCTGCGCGAGGTCGAGCGTCTGCAGGAGGATCAGCAGAATAGCCTTTCCGCGCTGATGCTGCTGCTCGACAAGGAAGGCATCGAGAGCATCAGCCGCGATGCGCTGACCAAGGACGAGAAGACCTGGCTCGAGGATCATTTCCAGGAGCAGGTCTTTCCGGTGCTCACACCGCTTTCGATCGACCCGGCGCATCCGTTCCCGTTCATTCCCAATCTCGGCTTCTCGATGGCCCTGCAACTGCGCCATCGCAGGAATGGCGAGGAGATGAGTGCGCTGTTGCGTCTGCCGGTGGCGCTGAAGCGCTTCATCCGCTTGCCGGACCGCAAGCGTCATGTCCGCTTCATTCCACTGGAAGAGGCGGTCGGCCTCTATATCGGCAAGCTGTTCCCCGGCTACGAAGTCAAGGGCTCCGGCACGTTCCGCATCATCCGCGACAGTGACATCGAGGTCGAGGAGGAGTCCGAGGATCTCGTGCGCCTGTTCGAGACGGCGCTGAAGCGCCGCCGCCGCGGCTCGGTCATCCGCATCGAATTCGACAAGCTGATGCCGGCCGAGCTGCGCGAGTTCGTCGCCGGCGAGCTTGGCGTCTCGTCGAGCCGCATCAGCGTGCTCACCGGTCCGCTGGCGCTCAGCCAGATTTCCGAGATCGTCGCCATCGCCCGCGACGATCTCAAGTTCACGCCCTATAATCCGCGCTTTCCCGAGCGCATCCGCGAGCATGGCGGTGACTGTTTCGCTGCTATACGCGAGAAGGACATCATCGTTCACCACCCCTACGAATCCTTCGATGTGGTGGTGCAGTTCCTGCGCCAGGCGATGGCCGATCCGGAAGTGGTGGCGATCAAGCAGACGCTCTATCGCACCTCGAACGACAGCCCGATCGTGCGCGCCTTGGTCGACGCGGCCGAGGCCGGCAAGTCGGTGACGGCGCTGGTCGAGCTCAAGGCGCGTTTCGACGAGGAAGCCAACATCCGCTGGGCCCGCGATCTCGAGCGCGCCGGCGTTCAGGTCGTGTTCGGCTTCCTCGAGCTGAAGACCCACGCAAAAATGTCGCTGGTGGTGCGGCGCGAGGACGGCAAGCTGCGCAACTACGTGCATCTCGGCACCGGCAACTACCACCCGGTCACCGCGCGCATCTACACCGACTTGTCCTTCTTCACCACCGATCCGACGATCGCCCGCGATGTCGCCCAGCTGTTCAACTTCATCACCGGCTACGCCGAGCCGACCGAGGAGATGCGGCTGGCCATCTCGCCCTTCACGCTGCGCAAGCGCATCCTCAAGCACATTTCGGCCGAGATTGCCCATGCGCTGGAGGGCAGGCCGGCCCGCATCTGGATGAAGATGAATTCGCTGGTCGACCCGATCGTCATCGACGCGCTCTATGACGCCAGCCGCGCCGGCGTCGAGATCGATCTCGTCGTGCGCGGCATCTGCTGCCTGAGGCCTCAGGTCCCGGGCCTGTCGGAAAACATAAGGGTCAAGTCGATCGTCGGCCGTTTCCTTGAACACAGCCGCATCTACTGTTTCGGCAACGGCCATGGCCTGCCGTCGGACGGGGCGGTCGTCTACATCTCATCGGCCGATTTGATGCCGCGCAATCTCGACCGCCGCGTCGAAACCATGGTGCCGATCACCAATCCAACGGTGCATGAACAAGTGCTCGGCCAGATCATGCTGGGCAACATCATGGACAACCAGCAAAGTTTCGACGTATTGGCTGATGGAACCTCTCGGCGCTCCGTGCTTGAGGAGGGCGAGGAACCGTTCAACGCGCAGGAATATTTCATGACCAATCCGAGCCTTTCCGGACGGGGTGATGCGCTGAAATCGCATGCGCCCAAGCGCATCGCGCAGTTCAAGCGCCGCAAGAAAAACGGCGCAGCGACCGGCTGATGATTTCAACGTCCCAGGGCCGGCTTCAGGACCGCCGACCGCTGTCCATCATCGACATCGGGTCGAACTCGATCCGTCTTGTGGTCTATGAGGGGCTGTCGCGCTCGCCGACCACGCTGTTCAACGAAAAGATGCTGGCTGGCCTCGGTCGCGGCATCGTGTCGACCGGAAAGCTGGACCCCGAGGCGGTGACGCGCTCGATGGAGGAGTTTCGCCGTTTCCGTGCGCTGTCCGAGCAGGCCGGCGCCGAGCACATGTATGTGCTGGCGACCGCGGCTGCCCGCGAGGCGGTCAACGGTCCCGATTTCATCCACCGCGCCGAAGATGTGCTCAAGACCGAGGTCCAGGTGCTGAGCGGACGCCAGGAAGCCCATTATTCCGCGCTTGGCATCATTTCCGGCTTCCATCCGGCTGACGGCATCGCCGGCGACCTCGGCGGTGGCAGTCTTGAGCTGGTAGACGTCGACGGCGAGACGATCGGCGACGGCATCACGCTGCCGCTGGGCGGCCTGCGCTTGCAGGACATGGCGAAGAACTCACTGGCCCAGGCCGGAAAGATAGCGCGCGACGAGCTCGCGAAGGCAAAGCTCCTGAAAGGCGGGCGGGGCAGGCCATTCTATGCGGTCGGCGGCACCTGGCGAAACCTAGCCCGGCTGCACATGGAAATGACCAACTATCCGCTGAGCGTCATGCACCATTACGAGATCGGCATCGAAAGCGCCGCGAACTTCCTCAAGCAGGTGGCCAAGGGTGAGATCGAGAAGGTGAAGGGTATCGAAGGCGTCTCGAAGAACCGCCGTTCGCTGCTGCCTTATGGCGCCATCGTGCTGCAGGAGATCATGGCGGCAATGCAGCCGTCCAAGATCATCGTTTCGGCGCTGGGCGTGCGCGAGGGCTTTCTCTATTCGCTGCTCGACGAGGCCGAGCAGAAGGCGGATCCGCTGATCTCGGCCTCGGAGGAACTCGCCCGGCTGCGCTCGCGCTCGGTCGCCCACGCACATGAGCTTGTCGAGTGGACCGGCAAGACCTTTGCCGCCTTCGGCATCGACGAGACCGACGACGAGAGGCGCTATCGCCAGGCCGCCTGTCTGCTTGCCGACATCGGTTGGCGCGCGCATCCCGAATATCGCGGCAAGCAGTCGCTCAACATCATCGCCCATGCCTCCTTCATCGGCGTCGACCATCCCGGGCGCGCCTTCCTGGCGCTTGTCAATCTGTTTCGCCACGAGGGCTTGTTCAACGATGCCGCTCCGGAAATCCGGGGGCTGGCGACGCCGCGCTATCTCGAGCGCGCCCGCGCACTGGCCGCGGTGATGCGCGTCGTCTACGTGCTGACGGCGGCGATGCCGGGCGTCATGCCGCGGCTGAAATGGGAGAATCGCGGCAATGGCGTGCTTGCGCTGGTGCTGCCGGCCTCTTTGTCCGATCTTTACGGCGAGCGGCCTGCCGGGCGCCTGGCGCAACTGGCGAGGGTCACCAATCGCCGGCTGGTGCTGGCGGTCGAGGGCGGCCCCAATATGCCAGCCAAGTAGTCTGGTCAAGTCGTTTCAGGGCCGATCCTAAAAGCCCGCCCGTCGATCGAGTAGGCGCCAGCGCCAGCCATCGCCAGCGCCAGAAAACCGCCTGACAAGGCGATGTCCTTCATCAGCATCTGTGAATGCATGAAGGTCAGCGTCGGATCGTCGCCGCCCTGGCCATAATGGCCGATGACGCCCGCCGCGATGCAGAAGGCGGCAAGCAGGAGCGCCACGATCGGCGTCTTCAGGCCGACGAGGATGAGCAGTCCGGCGACCAGCTCGAACAGGGCCGTCGCCCAGGCTATGAGTGTTGGCAGCGGCAGGCCGAGGCCGGCAAAATAGCCTGATGTGCCGGCAATGTCGGTAAGCGCGTGGAAGCCGGACGGAACGAACAGGGCGGCGAGCAGCAATCGGGAAAGCAGGAGCAGCGCATTGCGGGGCATTTGGTGACCTCCGATGTCGGCGGCGGTTGGCTTCACCCCGACGCCTCGATCCTAACAGAACGTCCGGCCGGCTGATCGATGGGCATAAATCGACAACGAAAAAGGGACGCGAAAAATTCCGCGCCCCTTGCTGCAACAGCTACTAGCTTGCGTCAGCCGCGCTTGGCGTCGACCGAATAGGCGCCGGCGCCCGAGGAAGCCAGCACGAGGAAACCGCCGGAAATCGCCAGGTTCTTCATGAAGCTGATCATCTGCATTTGATCGGCCCAGCCGGTGTGGGCGACCAGCGCCGTGGCGACCGTGACGACTGCCAGCACCCAGGCGGTGATCCGGGTCTGGAAACCGATGAGGATGGCGACGCCGCCGAGCAGCTCGATCAGGCCGACGACAACAGCAGTTACGGTCGGCATCGGCAGGCCCATGCTGCCGAAATAGCCGGCGGTGCCGGCGATCGCGGTGAGCTTACCGAAACCGGAAAGCACGAAGATGACTGAAAGCAGGACGCGGCCAAGCAGGATGGTGGCCGAGGCGTTGGAAACGGTGCCGGAACCGGCAACGGACGTGTTGGTGGACATGGTGACTCTCTCCGGAAGGGTTGTAGTGCCATCCTGATAGAGCAGGTCGACTGTTCACCAAAGATGCGGATTTGGTTACAGATCGTTCACAGCAGTAACGTTTCTGCGATCAGCGCAAAAATCATCGGGGATGACGTCATGTCACCCGGGATGCGTCATGTCCTCCGGCCGCACCAGGCGGTCGTAGTCGGCTTCGGTGACCAGCCCGGTGGCCAGCGCTTCCTCGCGCAAAGTTGTGCCGTTCTTGTGCGCGGTCTTGGCGATCTTGGCGGCATTGTCGTAGCCGATGGTCGGCGCCAGCGCTGTCACCAGCATCAGCGAACGGTCGAGGGCGGCCTTGATGTTGTCTTCCCGCGCCTCAATGCCCACAACGCAATTGTCGGTGAAGGAGATGGAGGCGTCGGCGAGCAGCTGCACCGACTGCAGGAAATTATAGGCCATCAGCGGGTTGTAGACGTTGAGCTCGAAATGGCCCTGACTGCCGGCGAAGGTCACAGCCGCATTGTTGCCGAACACCTGGATGCAGACCTGCGTCAACGCCTCGCACTGGGTGGGGTTGACCTTGCCCGGCATGATCGATGAACCCGGCTCGTTTTCCGGCAGCGACAGTTCACCAAGGCCGGAGCGCGGGCCGGAGCCGAGCAGCCGAATGTCGTTGGCAATCTTGAACAGGGCGCCGGCGCAGGCGTTGATGGCGCCATGCGAGAACACCATGGAATCATGGGCCGCCAGCGCCTCGAACTTATTCGGCGCGGTGACGAAGCCGATGCCGGTGATGTCAGCGATGCGCGCCGCCACCTTCTCGGCAAAACCGACCGGCGCGTTGAGACCGGTGCCGACGGCGGTGCCGCCTTGCGCCAGTTCCTGCAGGCCGGGCAGCGTCATCTCGATGCGTTTGATCGATGAGGCGACCTGCGCGGCATAGCCTGAGAATTCCTGGCCAAGGGTGAGGGGCGTCGCGTCCTGCGTATGCGTGCGGCCGATCTTGATGATGTGGGCAAAAGCTTTGGTCTTGGCCTCCAGCGCGGCGTGCAAATGCCTGAGCGCCGGCAACAGGTCGTGCACGATGCGCTCGGCGCAGGCGATGTGCATGGCCGTCGGATAGGTATCGTTCGACGACTGGCTCATATTGACGTGGTCGTTGGGGTGCACCGGTTTCTTGGATCCCATGACACCGCCCAGCAGCTCGATCGCCCGATTGGAGATCACCTCGTTGGCGTTCATGTTGGATTGCGTGCCCGAGCCGGTCTGCCAGACGACCAGCGGGAAATGATCGTTGAGCTTGCCGTCGATGACTTCCTGAGAGGCTTCGATGATCGCTTTGCCGATAGCCGGATCGAGCCGCTTCAGCTCCATATTGGTTTCGGCCGCCGCCCGCTTGACGATGCCGAGCGCGCGAACGATCGACGCTGGCTGTTTTTCCCAGCCGATTTTGAAATTTCCCAGCGAACGCTGCGCCTGCGCGCCCCAGTAGCGGTCGGCGGCGACCTCGATGGGACCGAACGTGTCGGTTTCGGTTCTGGTCTCTGGCGCGCTCACTTCGTCTCTCCGGTCTGTCGAATTCGGCACCGGCGTATCGCGTTGCACAAATGGCTTCAAGCGGAGATTGCGGGCGGCAAGGATGCAAATCGGTTGAAGGAGAATCTTCTTCCTTTCTCCTTATCGAGAAGGTGGATCGGCGCGTTGGCGCCGAGACGGCTGGGGATGTGGAAGAAACTCCAACACGACGATCCACCCAAACACGCCTCATCCGACCTCGCGCGGCGCGGATAATTGCATTAGCAGGAAAAACTTATGGCTTTGGACTGAATGCGTGTATGGCGTCCTCCGAGAAAACAGTTCGGCTGTTTGTTGAATGGCCGAATGTCGAGGAGAAACTCCATGTCGCGGAGCGTGTTGGTCTCTGGAGGCTGCGGCTTCATCGGATCGCATTTGGTCGATCGTCTGTTGCTGCGCGCCGACTTGGGAAAGCTGGTTGTCGTCGACAATCTGTGGACCGGAGTGCAGCAGAACATCGGGCATATCAATGATCCGCGATTGAGCCTGGAAATAGAAGACGCCGAGACCTTCGCATCGCATCAGCGTTTCGATGAAATCATCCATTTGGCGTCGCCTGCTTCTCCATCGTGGTACATGCGCGAGCCGGTGCGCACGATCAAAGCCAACATCGGTGGCGCGCTGAATCTTCTGACGCTACTCAAACCGGGTGGTCGCTTCTGCTTCACTTCGACGTCGGAAGTCTATGGCGACCCCTTGGTCTCTCCGCAACCCGAGAGCTACAGGGGCTCGGTGGATTGCATAGGACCCCGATCGTCATACGACGAGAGCAAGCGCTGCACCGAAGCGCTGTTGTTTGAATCTCAGCGCATCAGCGGACTCGATGTCCGCGTCGCGAGATTGTTTAACACATATGGACCGCGAACTCGTATCGACGATGGTCGCGCTATATCGAATTTTATCAGCCAAGCCCTGACCACCGGAATCCTGACGGTCTATGGCGACGGTCTTCAATCCCGCAGTTGGGGTTATGTCGAGGATATCGTCGACGGTTTGGAGCGTTTTTTCTGGCGCGACAACATATCGTACCGGGGCCCTTTGAATATCGGAAACGATTGCGAGGTGTCTGTGCTGGAGATCGCAAACTTCGTCTGTTCGCTTGTTCCAGGTTCCCGGGTCGAGCATCATCCGCCAGCTCCCCAGGATCCCACAAATCGATGCCCGGACCTGACTCTGGCCAGGCGTGTTCTTCCAGACTGGGGAGCGAAGGTCAGCTATCAAGAAGGCGTTAGGCTGACCCTTGAATGGTTTCGAGAACAGGTTTCTGAATGGCGCTCGGCCAACATGGTATCTTCGGCTGTGCCTGCGATGCGCCCTGTGAGCGGTGCGTGAAATCCTGCGCGACGATCAGGGAGACATTTTTGCCGGCGATTCTCTTGGCACTGTGACCACCGCTGTGGTTTGAGCAAAGCGGCGATATCGATCATCTCGCCGGGAGTAGAAACGGCAAGGCAACAGCCGAGCCGATGCGCGGCTATGACAGGACATCCTATTCGTGAAATTGATTGTTGTGACACCGGCCGGTCGCGAGAAATATCTCCGCCTGCTCAGCCATTATGTACTGAAGAGCCCTGAAGTATACGAATGGCATTTGTGGGACAATTGCCGCAACGAGGTCGATCGTGCCTATCTCCAACAGCTGGCTGCGACAGACACGCGTTGCAGGATAAAAACGCTTCCTGATGCTGATGGCAGCAACAACGCGATCGGCGACTTCTTTCGCTTCTGCGACGATCCGGACGCTTTCTATTTGCGCCTCGACGACGATGTGGTTTTTCTGGAAGATGGCTTCTTCCCTAGATTCATGGAGAGGGTAGCAAGCGAAAGGGGGTCGGCTCTGTGGTATGCGCCGTTGATCATCAACAACGCAATCTGCAACACGCTGATCAAGTATCTTTCCAGGGTCTTGGTCGACGGGCCACTTACGTGTCAGGCGGCATGCGAATTCTCGTGGGCCCACGCTAGTTTTCCGATGGCGCTTCACCCGGTCTTCATCGAAGCCGTCAAAGCCAACAGACTCGGCGATTTCCGCGTGCCGGACCGGGAGATCCGGCTGTCGCGCTTTTCGATCAACGCGATCGGCTTCTTTGGATCCGACATAGTGGAACTGGGTGATCTTTTTATTCCGCCAAAGAACGGTAGCGGCGGTGAGGAAGAATGGCTATCGGCTACACTGCCGGCAATGCTCGACCGCCCGGGCAAAGTGCTCGGCGATCTGGTCGTGGCGCATTTCAGCTTCTTTACCCAGGAACGGCGTCTGCTCCAAAGCAATATTCTTGACAGCTACTATGGGCTCGCCGGCCTCGTCCCCGCGCCTTACAAAACACCTGCGATCCCCTTGAAAGACCGGCTAAGGCCGTGGCGCAAGCTCAAAAGGAGTCGGGCGCCGAAATACACGATCTCGCTTCCCCCCAGCATTGCTGACTGACACGCTGCACAGGCAGCGCCTGATCTACCTCAGGCAAACTGACCGATACATACGCCTGGCCGGCCGACTGGCTGATTTTGGTCTTACCTTGCGATCCCGGCAACGCACTCGGGATATTGCGCGGCCATCATGCACCGGTCCGCGTGCTCGGCAAAAACCCCGCTTACCTGTTCGGCGTCAAACCGGGACCTTCGTTTGCGCTTCTCGTCATTGATGAGGAATCCAGTGATGGCATCGAGCTTTCGGGTGAAGCTTTTGAGGGCGAACCGCGCCTGCCGGGGGAAGTGGCCGGCCCAAGGCGTATCCTTTGCAAGTTGGCGATAGATGGCCAAAACTTCTGGTTCGACGCCAATTGGGTGCTGCGACCAGGGTTTACCCCGCGTGAAGTGACGCGCAAACGACTTGCCGAACGATATCTGACTGCTGAAATTCGTCATGACGTTCCAGTAGGGATGCATCGTCTGCCATCTGCCTTCAAAGGCAACGTTGAGCGCACCTTGGTCCAGACCGTAGGTATGCTGCGAGGAGAGTTCCCGAGTCCGCTGCAATAATCCCTCTCGCCGCACCAGCGGCATGTTGAACACCAGCACGCCCGCATTGAATTTCGGTGCGCCTGGCTTCATCGGCAGGTGGTTCCGGTACTTCGCGTCGAAATAGCTCTGCTCGTCGTGAGCGGCCAGCAACGGCGCGTGCAGTTGCGCGTGGGTGAGGTCGGCTATCGATCGATTGAAGAGCACGTCGCTGTCGGCATAGACGATACGATCGTAGGGCTCGAGCTCAGGCAATTGATCTGCGAACAGCCTGATATAGGTCGCCAAGGTCAGATGGCCCGGATCAAAATTCGTCGCCTCCATGAACTTCGACACGTCAAGGATGCTGACCGCGGACCCTAGCAAGCGCTCACCGACCTCCAGGTCTTTTGCGCCGGCACCAGTCTGAAGAAGAAAGCCCTTGATTGGGCCGGATACGTCCAACACACGGCGCGCGGCCAAGCAAGCGTATGGGAAGTAATTTTGATCGGCAGCGAAAAAGAAGCACGGATTTTGCGACATATCTAGACTCACCTCAGAGCGCATGCTCATCAAATACTTGTCTTGCTGCCGCAGGGCGGAAAGCTTTGACGCGTAGCTCTCTTGGTTTCTTATGGCTGAAAGAAGGCCGGCACCGGCAGATCGGTGGTAAGACAGCCGATTGTGACTGCCGCAGCATGCCTCGCCTGTCCAATGGCAACGTCCATATCGAGATATTTGAACGTCGCAAGGCGGCCTACGAAACTCACGTTGCGGAGTTGTGTGGCCTCATACCGGTAGCGATCCAGCAACGCCGATCCGGCTGCCAGATTCACGGGATAGAATGGAACGTCGTTTTCGCCGCATTCGAAGCTGAATTCGCGGGAACACAGGCTCTTCTCGTGTGTTTCCCACCGCGCGAATTTTTTGTGTTCGGAAATCCGAGTGTATGGGACCTCGGGATCGGGATAGGTCACGATTGCGCTTTCCTGAAAATCTCCCGTCACGATAAAATCCTCGAATCGCAGCGACCTGTAGGGAAGTCGTCCGAATTCGAAATTGAAGAAGGCGTCCAGTCCGCCCGTGTAAAAGACCTGATCGAATTCATGATCGCCGCCGTCACGGCGGAACTTGGTATCATACTCGACGGTGATGAGCGGATGTCGAAGCATCTTTTCCACCAAGGCGGTATAGCCTTCCTGCGGAATTCCGATCCGAGAATGGTGGAAGTAATTGTTGTCCTTGGTAAAGCGTAATGGCAACCGCTTGAAAATATCGGCTGGCAACTGGTCGGGTGGACGCCCCCACTGCTTTTGCGTATAGCCCTTGAAAAACGCGTTATAAAGTGCCTCACCTATACTTGAGATTGCTTGCTCTTCGAAATTTCGAGGGTCATGGTCCAGTGGTACCGAAAGATTCCGAATATGCGCCTGCGCGTCCTCTGCGGTGAACTGCCTTCCGAAAAATTGGTTCAACGTGTTTAGATTGATTGGAAGCGAGAACAGCCGCCCGGCCACATTGGCCTTCACCTCCAACGCAAAAGGCCTGAATTCTGCAAATCGTGAAACGAACGACCAGACATCCATATCGTCGGAATGGAAGATATGCGGTCCGAACGCATGCTTCATGATGCCGGTCCGCGCGTCTCGCTCGGTGTGGCAGTGCCCACCGGGATGCGGCTTTGCCTCGACAACCCGAACGGGATTGCCGGCGTCAGCAAGCGATCTGGCCAAAGTCGCGCCTGACACACCGGCACCTACGATCAAAATCCGCACATAACCTCGCAGAAGAGCATCATTGAAATGGCAGGCCTCGACGCAGTGATCCCGAACCTACCCATTCCTGTTCGCATCGCCGAACAGGGGCGGGGTTTGGTGCATAGGCTTAATCGAGGTGAAATGTACTGCCGGTTCAGCAAGGGAAGGCTGCAGGCAAGTTTCCGCGCCGTCTGGCTTCAAAGGCACATACAAGTCCTGACCCTTATTGCCGAGGCGCTGGCATCGCTCGGCGTTCGTAGCACCCCATCTTTCTATGTCAACTTGGCCGATGTGCCGTTTGCAAAAAGACCCAGGTATTTCCGGACGCGGTTCGGCTTTTCTTCGGCAGACGGTTATGCCGAGATTGCCGCGCCTGATTTCATCTTCAATGGCTGGCCGGAGGCGAAATTCGACGACTACGATCAAAAAACGTCGGCGATGGCAGTCGCGTCGGAGGGGCAGCCGCGCAAGAACAGTGCGTTTTGGGCAGGGCGCTGCATGAACGATGCGCGCAAGGCAACGGTCCAGGCTGCGACGGTCCGGCCCGATCTCCTGGAGGCTTATGACACCGCGCCTGACTACGACTCCGCGTCCGTGCAATATTCTGGCGCTTTCAAGACCATGGAGGAGCAGGTAGCGACATACAGATACATGATTGACGTCGAAGGTGCGGGCTATAGCGGGCGCTTGAAATTGCTGTTCCACACCAAGCGCGTCGTGCTGATGCAGGAACGACCATGGCATGAGTGGTTCTTCGGGAACATCGAGCCGTTTCGTCACTACGTCCCTGTGGCACGGAACATGTCCGACCTGGTCGAGCGTATCGAATGGTTGCGTGCCAATCCGAAAATGGAGGCCGAAATAGCCGCGGAGGCGCAGCAATTCGCGCAAACCAACCTGACGCGCTCGGCCGCGGTGGCCACATGGGCCCGCTTGCTTGAAGGCCACGTGGCTGCCGGCGGCAATTTGAAGTCCAATCTTCGGAAACTGACGCGTTCGAAACGGTAGTCCAACGAAGGCAACGTATTATTTGCGTCGCGAAGGCCTCTTCGTGAGACACCTCACGACAGGTCACCGTCCGAGCAGCGATTGTGAGGTGGGCGAAAGACGCAGCGTTTCCGTCGGTCTGGCCTGGTCCGACTGCAATGCCTGCCAGGCCGGCGCGGCGGCAAGCGCTGCTTCATGACGGGCATGGGCGTCGGCGCTGTCGAAACCCGTGACGCTGATAAAAACGTTTTCGCCTGATCGAACCGGCAGGCGGGGAAAGCTGTTTTCGGCATGCTCGGTGACAAACGCAGCGAGTGGCCGCGCGCCAGGTGCCGCCAGCACGGACTCGGCATCAGTTTCGAAGCGGCTGGCGAAATCAACTTCGGCGCCGGGCCGCAGATGATGAATCTTAATGACAACAATATCCGACAAGCGGTTGTCTCTGCTTGGCTTTTCGTAAGCCGGCAAGGCTGTCCGTTGCGAGCCCGTCAGGTCGAAGCCCGCGCCCGGCCATGCCGGTTTCAGCAACAGCACGTCGTCGGAGTCAATCATCGTGGCGTTGGCGGCATCGCGCCAGGCGGCCCACACCGGTCCCTCGTAAAACGCGGTCAGCGCTTTTTTGCGCGCTTCCATGCCGTCGAAGCCGCGCAGCCAGACGAACATGTCAGGCCGGTCGAGATCGCGGAACTGGCCGATGATGGTCATCCCTGCCGTTTCCTGACCCTCGATCAGGTGACCGTCGAAGATGCTGATCAGCGCCTCGCGCCGGCCAGGTTTCAGCGTGTATTGCCTGAACTCGACGATTTGCGAGGCGTTGAAGCTGGATTTCGACGGGGCATTCAGGGGCAGGCTCATCGCGTAATCTCCAAAACAGGGTGATCATCCTGTTCTAAAACAGACCGGTTGTCCTGTTTTGTCAATCTGCTATCGTGTGGAGATGTCAGCAGAGATTACCGCTCGCCCAAAGGTGCGGCCCGGGAAACGCACCAACGACCCGGAAGGCCTCCGCAAACGCGTGCTCGATGTCGCCGAAGCCTCCTTTCAGGCGCGCGGCTACCACGCTTCCAGCCTCGGTGACCTGATGGCAGCGGCGGGTGTCACTGGCGGCGCGCTGCATCATCATTTCCCGACCAAGAAGGCGCTTGCGCTGGCGGTGATCGAGGAGCGGGTGGCGGCAGCCGTAGAAGAAACATGGATCGCGCCGCTGCAGGCGGCTGGCTCGGCGCGCGAGGGCGTGCGCAGCGTGTTCGAGGCCGTGGCAACGGAACTGAAGCAGCAGGGTTTCGTGCGCGGCTGCCCGCTCAATAACCTGGCGCATGAACTATCGCTCGCCGATCCGGATTTTCGCGCTGCTCTTGCCGGCATTTTTTCGGCATGGCGCGAGGCGATCGCTGACAAGATCAGGGCCGACCAGCAAACGGGCAGGGAGCAGGACACCGATCCGCCGCGCTTCGCCGCGCTCGCGGTCGCCACCTATTCCGGCGCCATGTCGATGGCCAAGACGACGCAGGATTCCGGTGTGCTGCGCGATTGCCTGAACGCGCTGGAGCAGGAAGCTTCCCCAGATTCGTCATCCAAGGGCGGAGCAATTGCGAAGCGACGTCGCAGGGTGCTGCGGCAGCACAGGGTCGTTTGATGCCGGGCGTCAGCCCTCTGCCCTGCCGGAGCCTAATTCGGTAGCGGTTTGATGATCTCGTAGCCGACCACGCTTTCGGCGTTGGTGCCCTCGTCATAGCGCCTGGCCAGAACGGCTTGCAGGTCGGGCGCGTAGAGCGCGGTGAATTCATCCTGTGTCTTGCCGGCCTCGTTCTTGATCGTCTGCCTGACGGCGAGCACGTTGTATTTGCAGTCGCCCAGGCCGAACGTCTCTTTGCCCTTGACGTTGATCTCGAGCGTCTCGGTGCCCTTCGGCTGTTTGTCGGGTGCGAGGCGAACGAATACGGTCTTGCTTTTCGCCCCGGCCTTGAGCGGAAACAGCTTTCTGAGATCGGAAAGCGGGATCATGGCAAGCTGACCGGTCTCGCTGTCACGAAACACCTCGATCAGGCCGCCGAACAGAAACTGTGTCTGCGGCGATTGGGATTGGTATTCGTTGGCAACCGACACCATTCCACCCGCCGCCGGTCGAAACTCGCTATGGATGCCGGGCCTTTCGAGAACGAAGCCGGCCTTGGCGGCTTTGGCGTCGATGCACTCGGCACCATGAGCGGCGCTCGCCAGGATGGTGAGTGTCGTGCCGATGGATATAGTCTTCATGGCGTCCTCCTCTGCCCGTGTAAGTTGAGTGCAGCACCGGGAAGGAATGCCAGACCTGCGGCACCGTGTCGACATACTGTTCGAGGCAACTAGACGAAGAGGCGCCGGCTGTGCTGAATTTCGCGCCATGAATCGCATCTCGGCAGGATCACTCTCCCGGCGCAGCTTCCTGGCGCAGGCGGTAGGGTTTGCTGCGGCCGGCGCCGTTGCGCGACCGGCGCTCGGTCAGACCGGGCAGCGCAGTCCGCCCGTCGACGCCACCTTCCTGTTTATCGCTGATGTCCATGCCTGCCGCATGGCCAGCGGGCTGAGCCCCAATTGCCAGCAGGAAGGCAAGACCGACGCTGCCT